>CADCTM010000817.1 GCA_902805485.1 uncultured Coleofasciculus sp.
ACATCCAGAAAGGCTTGCTGTTCGGCTGGGTCAGCATTAGCGTAATCAGCATGGGCTTTCTGGTGAGACAAGTTTAACCGCTCGAGCAAATCATAAATGCCCCCTTTATAGTCCACCTGATAGGTCTTTTTCAGGTATTGTTTCATGGTTGCCCCCGTCCAGATTCTGCCGGCTAACTGGTGATCTTCTGGACAAGTGTGGAGTAATACCTGCTTGAAGGCCACCTGCTGCTCATCGCTGAGCAGTTGAGGCTGCTTGCGGGTAGTGGCTTTACTTAAAGCCTTCAACCCGCCAAGCAGATACTGATTCACATAATTACGTACGCTCATTTCACTAATGGCTAGTTCCCTTGCCACTTGCCCAAAGCTGGCCCCTTCCCAATACCGCTTCACACTCCGCAACTTCAACCGGATGTACTCCTGCTGATGGCGATGAAAGTAGCTTTGCCACTCTTTTTCATCCAGACCTTTGGCCTCCATCTTTTTCCTTTTGTAGCCCATTCAATAAATTTACGAATTATCGACCGAAAGGGAATAGTTGCTTCAATACAAGTGACGATTTCAATGATGATGCTAGGGTTAAAAAAAGGCTCTAAAACTTTTGCAGCAACCAGTGCGCTCAAGAATTCATTTTGCCCGGACATTGGAGAAAGCGCTTGACCCGGAACAAAATTAAATACCTCTGCTACCATCTCAAAAATAGCATCGCTCTTATACTCAGCCTGCTCTCGAATAAACAACTGGCCCATCTCCTCCCTAATCAAAGGAGCAAGATAGTAGGTCAGGTTAAAGTGTACACTTCCATCGATTTGCACATAGACAATATCATGAAATAATGCAGCGAGGATCTCGATCGCATCTCTTGAGCCACCGACAGCAAAAATATGTTCAATTGAATGAAAATAACGCCAAGGACCAGTCATTGTTTGGACCAGGAGCTTGGCAATTAAGTTAAGTTGGGTTGCAGGAACTTCAACTTTTAGCTGTTCGGTAGCCCAAAGTAGCCTTTCTAGACATTGCTGATAACTCTGTTCAAAATTCATAAGGGCGTTTCAGCCTTAAGCTGAAGTCATCGAAACTGATGAGCGCTATATAAAGTTTATGGCTTTAGCTATATCTATTGGTCAACATTATATTAACTTAATACACCGCAAATCCCTATTGGTGGTATTCTGGCTCACACTCTTAGAATCGCTTTATTTTTACTGAGGTAAGCGCAGTCAGAGATTAAACATTAAGGAAGGTCGATCGCGGATAGCCCAGGTCAATACAACACTCTCCCCCATCTCCCGCTCTTTTTCAGGATAAATCAGAAGTACCACAAGTAAATTATTTACCTGGTTTCTTTGCGAAATCATTTAGATAAAAAAAAGGATGGCTTTCACGCCATCCCCGCCCACCTATTCAGTTAAGCTATTGAGATTACAACTGAGGCACAAATTGCTCCTTCTCAGGAACCTCTGTATACTCAGCAACAATCTGACGAAACTCCTCGCCGTCAATAGTTTCCTTCTCAATCAACAAGTCCACTAAACGGTCAATCACAACGCGATTTTCCCGCATGATCCGCCGTGCATCATCATGGCAATGCTCGACAATTACGCGCACTTGTTCATCAATTCGGGCAGCAACTTCTTCAGAATACTCCGCTCTCGACATCGCACCGCCACCGAGGAAGACTTCTCCACCTTGTCCTTCCAAGGACATCGGACCTAAATCGCTCATGCCAAAGCGCGTCACCATCTGCCGTGCCATGTTAGTAACTTGTTGTAAGTCACCACCTGCACCTGTTGTGACTTCAGAATCACCAAAGATTTCTTCTTCAGCCGCGCGACCTCCCAATGCGCCGCTAATCCTCGCCTTGAGCTGCGATCGCGTAATTAGACCTTGCTCTTCATTCGGAGTAAACCAGGTCAAACCTTGAGCTTGTCCACGGGGAATTAGGGTGACTTTCTGTACAGGATCGTGGTCTTTAAGAACAGTACCAACGATCGCGTGTCCGATTTCATGGTAAGCAATCAAGCGCTTACTCTTGCTATCCACCAACGGTGTGCCTTCCATCCCAGCAACCACCCGATCAACGGCAGCATCAATTTCAGACATTGTAATCGCCTCTTTGCGACGCCTTGCGGTGAGAATTGCCGCTTCGTTGAGCAAGTTGGCTAAGTCCGCACCCGTAAAACCAGGAGTCCGTCGTGCGATCGCTTCTAAGGAAATGTCTGCTCCCAGCTTCTTGTTGCGAGCATGAACGTCCAAAATCCCCATCCGTCCTTTAAGATCGGGAGCATCAACCATCACTTGACGGTCAAAACGTCCGGGACGCAACAATGCCGAGTCCAGAACATCTGGGCGGTTCGTAGCAGCAATAATAATAATCCCTGTATTACCCTCAAAACCGTCCATTTCCGTGAGCAATTGGTTCAGGGTTTGTTCGCGTTCGTCATTTCCACCACCGATCCCTGCACCGCGCTGTCTACCAACGGCGTCAATTTCATCGATAAAGATTAAACAAGGGGCGTTTTCTTTGGCTTTTTTGAACAAGTCGCGGACGCGGGAAGCACCCACACCGACAAACATTTCCACGAATTCTGAACCGGAAATACTGAAGAAGGGAACTCCTGCTTCACCTGCGATCGCTTTTGCTAATAAGGTTTTACCAGTACCCGGAGGTCCAACTAACAGAACACCTTTAGGAATACGTGCGCCTACAGCGGTAAAGCGTTCCGGTTGTTTAAGGAAGGTAACAACTTCTTGTAATTCTTCTTTTGCTTCTTCAATTCCTGCCACATCATCAAATAAAACGCCAGTTTTGGCTTCCATCTGGAACCGTGCCTTGGATTTACCGAAGTTCATCGCTTGACCAGGACCACCTGTGATATTGCTAGAACGACGGAACAAGAAGAACAGCCCACCAATCAAAAGAATTGGAAATATTAAATTCCCCAATAGTCCCCAAATTGCCCCATCATTCCGAGCTGGATGAGAGTCTAGGTCAACATTAGATTCTCTCAGCTTGGCAATCAATTCTGGAGCATTCGTGGGCAAATCGACCCGTAGGTGTTGCACCCGGTTGTCCAGTTCCGGATCTGTTGCTTCCACAATTGCCGTCCGACCAGAATCATAGAGGTCAACACTGGTTACTCGCCCAGCATCTAGATACTCCAAAAAGCGACCATAGGTCATGCGAGTGCTGGCTGTATTCCTAGTCATATCCCCGGCAGCGGGAGAAAATGTCCCTTGCCAGAGGAAAAAGCCAATGACGAGGGCGGGTAATGTCCAAAGTAATATTATTCTCCAGGAAATTTTCATCTGTTATTAGCCTCTATATACTGGTCATACGTGCTGGCATCCGCCGTGCGTGGGAGCATCAGGCAGGAGCGAAACCCAGCTAAAAAAAATTGAATGAACTGAAAACTTTACCAACACTATCCATCCATCCTTTGGTCAAAACCATTGGATTTTGAGCCATGTAAAGGTAAAGATAAGTACTTGTAACGTTATCTTAATTAAATTTAACTTAATTCTCATGATCTGAGCAACTGGCTCGGTCTTGTCAGTGAAGAATAAGCAGAGAAGCTTCTGTTTTACGGCTTTCCGGGAGTCTCTTGAGGGGAGTCGGTCTGGTTCATTGTTTGCTACCTCACCTCTAGGCTACAAAAATTCGCGCCTGCATTCTCAAAGCTTGAAGCCAGAAGAATACAGGCGCGTTAGTTAATAAATGATCGCTTGCCGCTTAAGTTCAGACCCACTCAAATTTAGTAGGTTTCAACGTGCCAGCGACCAGCTTTCTTAATTGTCCGTTGGTACTCCGACCAAGTTACCTCTTGTTTTTGGGCAGCAGCCGTGAGAGCTTCATCAATCCCGCCTTCCATACCCTTCAAACCACAGATGTAAGTGTGGGTATTTTCTTTTTGGATCAGCTCCCACAGTTCATCGGCGTGTTCCGCAACCCGGTGTTGGATATACATTCTGCCGCCTTCAAGATTCTTCTGTTCGCGGCTGATGGCATAGGTGACGCGGAAGTTATCGGGGAACTCCTTCTGCAACTCCTCTAGTTGTTCTTGATAAAGAACGTTGGGGGTTGTGGCAACACCGAAGATTAGCCAAGCCAAACCTTTGAACTTGTAGTCTTCATGCTGCTCTTTGAACATCCGCCACAAGAACGCCCGGAATGGTGCAATTCCGGTTCCTGTTGCCATCATAATGATGTTGGCTTCTGGGTCTTCGGGAAGGAGCATTTCCTTGCCCACGGGACCAGTGATTTTTAACTCCTGTCCAGGTTCGAGGTTACACAGGTAAGTAGAACAAACCCCGTAAACGGTTTCGCCGGTCTCAGGATGCTTATACTCTAGCTGTCTAACACACAAAGATATGGTTTTATCATCCAGATGATCGCCGTGACGAGTCGAGGCAATAGAATAAAGCCGTAGCTTGTGAGGTTTGCCCTTGTCATCGGTTCCGGCAGGGATAATGCCGATACTCTGACCTTCCAGGTACCGCAAGTCTCCTTCTGAGATGTCAAAAGTTAAGTGACGGCAAGTGCCAATGCCACCTTCTTTGACCAACTCCTCATTCGAGATACACCGACCGACAAAGGGCGCGTTAGGACGGTAGATATTCACGGGAATATCAGTTTTCGGTTTTGCTTGAGTCATAGGCTTGTCTTTCTTTTCTGCCGGGGTTGGCTGTGCTTGGGCTTGCGCTTGGGCAGGCTGTTTTAAGGCGCTTCCATTTGCGCCATTGTCATCATTCTTTAGAGGCTGAATGCTGACAATTTTGCCACCCATACGAGTAATGCGCTGCATTTCCTGATTCATGCGGCTGTAGGGCACTGTGATAAAAATACTGCCACTCCGCCGAATCGCGTAGTCCGTTTTGTCAGTTTCTTCGTTCTGACGTAGACCCACCACCTCGTAAACAAACATACGATTACCAAATTCAGTGGTATTACCAGAATTAGCAGCCGCGCTGGGACTGTACATTGCTTGTATATCTCCAAACCAAACTTTAAGATGTTGCTAAAACGTGCTGTTCTGATCACTAGCCGACGCGAATGCCGGATTTTGGGAAGACCCACTCTTAGCCGAAAAAGCACTATTAGCGTAACATTGTAAAGCTACGCCCAGTCCTGTGTAATCGTTATTCTGGAGAAGCCTTTTTGAGCAACTACATCCCCAAGTTATCGAGTCATCGATTCAAAAGCTGTAAAGATTGAGTCAATTTCACTTTTTCTTTACATAAAAGGCACAGGCTACCGTAGCATAAGTACTTAACCGATAATGATCCTGTTTGCATTAAACCTTGTAGTGACAATCTTATTTTGGTAAAATTCACTCTCAGCAGCTAGTAGTAAATACTTACGCCGTGCCAAGCTTTGAGTCTCCCCTGAGGGGCACAAATACAGCACATCACGCCTTCGTAATGTGTTGATGGGCTACCAAATAAATAAACGGGTTGACCAGAGGCTGAGGAGTTGGCTTGCTGAAAATTCTTTTGAGAATATGTTTTACGTTAGAGGGAAGATATGACCACTCAGCTTGACCGCGTGGTATTAATTGGTGTTGCAGGGGACTCGGGATGCGGGAAGTCAACATTCTTGCGCCGCTTGACAGACTTGTTTGGCGAAGAGTTCATGACCGTGATCTGCTTAGATGACTATCACAGTCTGGATCGCAAGCAGCGTAAAGAGCAAGCCATTACCGCGCTCAATCCAAAAGCGAATAACTTTGACCTGATGGCAGAGCAAATTAAAGCGCTCAAAAACGGTCAGGCGATCGATAAGCCGATTTACAACCACGAAACGGGCGAACTTGACCCCCCAGAGCGAGTTGAGCCAAATAAAGTGATTGTCATTGAAGGACTTCACCCGCTGTATGATGAGCGAGTGCGAAACCTTCTCGACTTCAGCGTTTACCTGGACATCAGCGATGAGGTAAAAATTAACTGGAAAATCCAGCGAGACATGGCAGAGCGGGGTCACCGCTACGAAGATGTCCTTGCTGCGATTAATGCCCGACGCCCAGATTTTTCGGCTTACATCGAACCCCAAAAGGAATTTGCTGATGTCGTCATCCAAATTTTGCCGACGCAGCTTCTGAAGGACGACAAAGAAGGCAAAATCCTTCGCGTACGCCTAATTCAGCGGGATGGTGTGGAAGGCTTCGATCCAGTTTATCTGTTTGATGAAGGCTCAACCATTGACTGGAGACCTTGTGGACGGAAGCTCACCTGCGGCTACCCTGGAATCAAAATGTTCTATGGACCAGATACCTACTATGGTCATGATGTCTCGGTTCTAGAAGTGGATGGTCAGTTTGACAAGTTGGAAGAGATGATCTATATCGAGAGTCACCTCAGCAATACCTCCACCAAAATCTACGGCGAGATGACTGAGCTGATGCTCAAGCATCCTGATTATCCGGGTTCTAACAATGGCTCTGGGTTGTTCCAGGTTCTTGTTGGTCTGAAAATGCGTGCGACTTACGAACGCTTGATCGCTTCTTCTAGCAAATCTCAGGTGACGGCTAATGTGTAGTAACACTTAGTCTAAAATTCAAATAATTTAATTTAAGTCGCGAGAGACCCTAAAACAGCTCTCGCGATTTGTTTTGATAGTAGTAAGCAAGACAAGCCGTTGGATAGAGTTATGAAAGTTTGGATAACCTGCGTTCTAGTTTTGTATGGCATGGTAGAGGTTTATCAGTGGATGAAACACTTCAGCTTGCCGTTGCCTGTATTTATCTTGGGAGGGGCGGTTTTAGCGATCGCTTCTAACTATGGCAAATACGCCGGTTGGTCATTCCAGCCGCAATCTGAAGCCGATACTAAGTCCGGAAAAATCCCGTCCATCGAGGAAACTCAGAAAGCCAACTGGACGAATCTTAATTCATCTTCAGCCAAGCCACTGCCCAAACCCGTCTCTTTTACGATCCATCCCGCCACTCAAAAAGAAGTATTACACGAAGATTTGTAAATTCTAAAAATTTCCGCCTCAATCTAAACTCCAAAACCCCCAATTGAAGCTCTAACGCCCCAGATTCCGCTTTAGCTGCTCCAACTCATCATCCATTTCCCAACGTCGGAACTTGTCCTCTAGCGGGTCTGGACCACTTCTAATATTACGGGTGCTACTCTGGTTCCAGCCAGTTGTTTCAGAGCGTTGTTGAGCCTCTTGACTAGCACGAGCAGCTTGTACCTCTTTGGCTTTAACTTGTACTTCCTGCCGTCGTACTTGAATCTGACGCTGTAATTCCTGAGCTTTGCTAATTCTCTCCTTCAAACCTACCATCTGTCCCCAGCGCTGGTTTCCTTCACGTAATAACGTTGCTTCTCGCTCTTGAGCCGCTTGTGCTAAATCCTGGCGCCCCGCCGCCTGCGCCTTACCGACTCGCTCATGCCAACGCTGAATGTCTTGGGCGATGGCAAGAATTTCATCCTGCAAGCTTTGTTGCTGTCGCTGTGAGTCAATAATTAGCCTGCGCGCATCTTGTTCTTGTTCTTGTAGCTGTTCTTCTAGTGCCTGTAACTCTAAATGGGGATTATTGCGGATAAATTCCTCTAGACGGTTTTCCAGAAACCGATTGAGATCGTCGATTAAACCCACTACACGGCACTCCTAAGCTTCGGTATGTCTAACTATGTTAATGGGAATTGGGAATTGGGAATTGGGAATTGACAACCATCCGTTAAATCCGGAGTCTGAATTTGGACTTGTAATCCATCTGGTCAAAATTATCCTTGACCCAAACAACCTTGTTGGTACAACCCACTCTACAAGCAAAATTAATCAGGAAAATACTGCCGTAGGTAAATAAACAATAGCTTTTTGGCT
>CADCTM010000818.1 GCA_902805485.1 uncultured Coleofasciculus sp.
AGATGAATTGGTGGAGTCAGAGGGACGAGAAGCAGGTGTTGTTGTCGCAGAGGGGATATTTTTCCCAGTGGCTGAATTCGATTGAGTTTTGGGCCCGTTTCCTCCAGATGGCGGGAGCGAAGATGTCGATGTTGGAGATTTTTTACGATTTTGAACAGGATTTGCGGCAGGAGGTCGCCTTGTTTCACGTTGTTGTGACACAGTACGGGTTGCCGATGCAGTTGAGGAAGTGGGTTTGCGGTTTTGAGTGGGGTTATTTCTCGTTGTCGGTTTCTGGGTAGGGGTTGCAACAGTTTTCGGCGCAAGTCGGTTTGCTGATGTGGTGTTAGGTGCGATCGCAATTACATCAATCGGAATCAGTTCCTTGCCTGATTTCAGACCGACGAAACCACCCATCAGCAACAGACGCAGTACCCCAAAGGCGCATAAATGGATAACGACTGAACCTAAAATGACAGTGTACCAAAGTGCGGGCGGGTCGCGGTGGCGGCGCTCAGACAAGTGAGCGCGATCACTCGGTTTCAATATTGGTGGTTCCATGCTTATTGGTAGAGACGCCTTTTTTTCTAGTAAACCTCATATAAAGATAGTTTGGCATTCCCAAGAATGGTAACTTGGCTATAGAAGGATGCACTTAGCAATAGCAACTGCGTCAATAGTCCGGTGTAAAAAGTTCCTTAAATCGAGAATTTGTTTCTGACAACCAAACAACGTAAAGCAACAATGAATTTGAAACAAAATAACTCCTCCTTATCGTTAAGAATAATAGCTATTATTTTTATCATCCTCTTAGGGCTAATGTTGAGCGGATTTAGAATAGAATTTGCTCATGCGGCTACTATATCAGGAAGTGTTTATCAAGAGCGAGTTGTCCACAGTTCCGACGGCATTGGCAAGTTCTATATGGGTCGAGAAATTGCTAAAGTTATGGGACATACAGAAGCACTTTGGCTAGAGCGACCAAGCCGAGAAATCACGGAAAGACCGCAGCAAGTTGTAGAGGATCTTGACTTGAAGCCTACTGATATTGTGGCAGATATTGGTGCGGGGACTGGCTATTTTAGCTTTCGGATGGCTTCTCTAATCCCGGAAGGTAAGGTACTGGCTGTAGATATTCAGCAAGAAATGATTGATATTATTAATTTCTTGAAAACTGAAAGCAAAGTTATTAATGTTGAGCCAATTT
>CADCTM010000819.1 GCA_902805485.1 uncultured Coleofasciculus sp.
TTTGTTATTTCATCTAGGATTTCTTGAGTATTTTTGTGCCGATTTGAGGCAGTAGGAGCCATCAACTTATCAATAAAATCGGCTAAAACTGGGGAAATATGAGGTGCATATTCCTGCCAATTACAGGAATCAGTTAAAGGCTCATAAATTCTTCGATCTGTTGCCTGCTTTCCTGTCAATAAATAAACAAACGTCCGCCCTAATGCATAAAAATCTGACTGCGGTACGGCATGACCTTTTTCTTGTTCGGGTGGCGTATAACCGACAGAGCTAATCTTTGTAACATTGCCTCCACCACCTCCTATTTCGGCAAGATAAGTATAGGTCAATTCCCTAGCTGTACCAAAGTCAATTAAGACAAGTTGCCCGGTTGAGCGAATCATGATATTGGCAGGTTTAATATCACGATGAAAGTAGTTTTGTTGATGGACTAGATGTAAAATTTCTGCTAATTGTTTTAACCAATTCAGTGCTTGCTTTTCAGAAATCGGTTGATTATTCTGCTGTTTCATCCACTGCTTTAAGTCTAGTCCATCAATTTTTTCCATGATGAGGCAATGCAGGGGTTCGGTGCAGTTTTTGCCTGTAAACTGAAAGTACCCATCAGTGGTGACTTTAGGAATGCCTGGATGATTCAGTTGGCTTAATACCGCTGCCTCTTGCTGGAATAGCTCGATAACTTTAGCATTACTGTTGTGCTTAGTTTTTAGAACTTTCAGGATTTTTGGCGTTGCCCCCTGATAAGCTTCATAAACCTTGCCAAAACCGCTGCTGTCACTCAGTAAGCGCATTACTTGATAGCGCCCTTGTAGTAACAAATCTGAGCCACAATTGCGGCAAATTTGATGATTAACATTGGCTGGATCGTTCGGCTGAGGGCAGCTAGGATTAATACAGTAACGCATGGCTGCCTACACATACAGCGATAATTGTTGCATCCTCAATAATAAAATGGAGATGGTTATTCCTCTACTCAAAGAATAAAACAACTTAAGAAGCTCGATGTAAGGGGTATGAGCCAGATTTGCCTCAATGAGGAACGTTTATAGGTAGGAAGGGCGAGATGAATCGGTTTGTAAGGTATTAATATCGACACGCACCAAAAATGATACTCTTCGCTCCAAGTTGATTGGCAACAGCATCAGCAGAAGATAGGTAAATCTAATGATAAATGTCAAATAAACTGCATTAAAATTTACTTTTAAACTGCTAGAGTGTAAAGAAGCGTTTCAAAAGCCTAGCTCGGTAAAGATTTATGATTGGCGTTGCTGCTTCTAACTTGCAACCCCCCCAGTACGATCAACGTCAAAATGCTGTCCAGTTCACACAACAGCTAACAGTCTTCTGCGACTTTGATGGCCCAATTGTTGATGTCTCGAATCGCTATTACACGACATACCAGCTAGGGCTAGATGAGACTCAAGCTTTCTATCAAGCCCAAGGCATCTTTTTACCTATCCAAGCGATGAGTAAACAGCAGTTTTGGCAAATGAAGCAAAACCGTGTTCCTGATGTAGAAATTGCGATGCGGTCGGGTTTGCAAGGGAAGCAAATCGATTTCTTTTTAGGGCGCGTAATCGAGATTGTAAATCAGCCTCACCTATTGAAGCAAGATAGAATTCAACCTGGAGTGAGTTGGGCATTGGCATTGCTACATTCTCAGGGGGTTCGGCTAGTGCTTGTGACATTGCGCTGTCAGGTACAAGCCGCACAAATTTTGAGAAATTACGGCTTGACTCGTTTATTTAGTGGTATTTACGGAACAAGCGATCGCAATGCCGCTTATCTAAACCAAGCAGAATTAAAACAGCAACTGCTAGAAGAAGCGATTGCAGAACAATCTCTGCTGGCGACACGTCCCCTATCAGCTTGGATGGTGGGCGATACAGAGGCTGATCTTCTGGCAGGACAAGCGCTTTCAATTCCAACTATTGCTCTCACCTGCGGCATCCGTAGTCACTATTACCTCCAGCAATTTCAGCCAACCCGTATCCACAGTGATTTGCTGGCGGCGGCTCATTATCTGCGAGATAAGGCAAAAGCGCTTTAAGAATATAAATTACTAAGCTTGTAGTAATAAAGTTTAAGATTGGTCGATTAGATTAATCCGCTCCCACCACCGATTTAGCGGATAATAAACAACAGGTGCCCAGAGGCTACTGAGGATCGCTGAAGAAAGGGCAATCCGTTGGTGGTCAGTCCAAATTTCCGCTAAAGTGCGATCGCCTATAAAACTATATTGGATTGCCGTGACCGTCTCCCCAATCACCGCCATCCCAAAAACAATTAACGCGACTGAAATAAAATCTTCCTGGATATACCGTTGCTTCTGAATCCTACCCGTCAAAAACCCCACTAGAGCAAGGCTCAATACATGAGTAGGGTAAGCCTCAGTGATATTCGCTAAAGGAGAAGCGGAGGTCATGCCATCTTGAATTAGCCCCAGTACTACCCCGGCTAATACTCCTTGAAAGGCTGAACGCTTGAGACTCCAAGCCACGACCCAAATCAACAACCAGTTTGGGGCAATTCCCAGTAATTCCATCCCCGGTAGACGTGTCGGTAAAATCATCAAGCAGATAATAACCGAACCAACGGTGACAAACCAGTTGATAATTTGACGAACCCAAGGAGAAAACTGAAAAACGTTAGTCATTGGTTATTGGTCATTATTCATTGATTAGTAGTCATTAGCTTCCAGACTAACGACTAACCCATTGTTCTGGATAAGCAATTACCCACTCCAGGGAACTCACTGGTGCTGTCAGCTCAATCACTGCCTCCGGCGCTGGACTTTTGCCCAGATTTACAGACTCAACACGTCCCAGTGGCAAACCGGGCGGAAAAAGTTTGCTTACAGGCGAGGTTGAGACAACATCACCACGCCGGACATCCGGCACCTTATCAAAAAACTGCAAAACAGCCCGATTAGAGCCTTGTCCTCGCATAAAACCCATGCTGCGACTGCGGCTGATCACAGCACCCACCTTACTGATAGGATCACTAATCAGTAAGACAAGACTGCTATCGTCCTCCACCTTAATAACCCGACCGACTAAACCGCCTGAACCCATCACAATATAGCCAACCTTGATGCCATTTTTGCTGCCGCGACCCAAGGTTACTTGTTGCCACCAATGATCAGCGCTACGTCCGATAATTGGAGCAACAACCCCTTGCTGCTTCTGGGTTTTAGAATAATCCAACAGCTCTTTAAGCTTCTGGTTTTGGCTTTCGAGTTCGACTAACCGTTGTTGTAGTTCTCGTACTCGTGCATCAGTAAGGCGTTCCTCACTGGGTGCACCTAACTGAAAAGGACGGGTCATCAATTGGTAAGTCTGAAGGAGTGCTGCCCCTTGAGTTTGGCGAACCATCCAGGCAGCACTCAACGTTAATCCCCCCAGCACAATTGCTACCCCATGTCGATCCCACCACCGACGTAGTATAAACATAGCTTATCTAGCAAAAATCAGCTTTTCGCTGACTTGTGAGTGACAATGCGAGTAGACAAATCATCTGATTAAGAAAAAACGCCTTAAGGCTAATGTGTAATAACTGATAACTAGAGATGACGAGATCGCCCACTGAATACCCGCTCTAATTGTTTGAAATTCTCCAGAACTCGACCAGTTCCTAAGACAACGCAGCTCAATGGATCGGCTGCCACATGGGTGACAATCCCGGTTTCATGACTGATCAGTGTATCCAGCCCTCTTAGTAAAGCGCCGCCACCCGCCAGCATGATGCCCCGGTCAATAATATCAGCCGCTAGTTCCGGAGGAGTCCGTTCGAGCGTCCGCTTCACCGCATCCACAATAACTGAAAGCGGTTCTGACATACTTTCACGGATTTCAGGTCCTTTGATGGTGACAGTTCGTGGTAAGCCAGAGAGCAAGTGTAAGCCCCGTACTTCCATATTGGCATCATCATCGTGATGAGTCGGGTAGGCTGAACCAATCTGAATTTTGATTTCTTCAGCGGTGCGTTCCCCAATCACCAAGTTATGGACTTTTTTCATGTAATGGGTAATCGATTCACTAAGTTCATCTCCGGCAATCCGTACAGATTCACTCAGCACCGTTCCCTGTAAACTCAGCACCGCCACTTCGGTTGTGCCACCACCAATGTCAATGATCATGTTACCCGTTGGCTCTGCTACTGGGAGTCCAGCCCCAATTGCCGCCGCCACCGGCTCATCGATTAAGTACACATCTCTTGCACCCGCTTGAGATGCTGCTTCCATTACCGCCCGTCGTTCAACGCCTGTAACACCACTAGGAATGCCAATGACAATCCGTGGTGAAACCAAAGTCCTGCCTTCATGAACCCGTCGGATAAAATGCTTAAGCATTAATTCGGCGGTATCAAAGTCAGCAATTACGCCATCGCGGAGGGGACGAAGGGCAACCACATTACCTGGGGTTCTGCCCAACATTTTTTTTGCATCCTCGCCCACGGCTAGCGGAACTTTTAAGTCTTGGTCCATAGCGACAACGGAAGGCTCTTGCAATACAATGCCTTTACCGGATACATATACTAAAGTGTTAGCAGTACCCAGGTCGATACCCATGTCCCGTGATAGGGAAAAGCGACTGAAAAGACCCACTCGTTTCTACGCCCCCAAAGTCAAATGTTGCTGTGTATGACCAAAATGTAACTGAACCGTAACCGATGTGGATTCTATTACGTTTCTTGAGCTGAGTCTAGTGAGCTAGAACAATTCATTATCAGAAACCTTTGTCAACCAAGCTGAAAGTATCATTCAGCCTAGAGAATCCTTGATCCGGAGAAAGTTAAGTTGAGTATATTCGTTCCTCAGCGAAAGTTTCGGTTACAAAGCGAAAAGTTAGTTATAAGTTTTACATTTACTCTCCCAAGCTAAAGTAGATCTATTAAATCAGTACGCTTGTACTAAAAACTATGAGTCTTAATGTTGTTAATCTGGTGGGTCGTGTGGGTGGAGACCCAGATGTCAAATATTTCGAGTCGGGCAGTGTAAGGTGTAATCTAACACTGGCAGTAAACCGTCGGACGCGCAATAATGAGCAGCCTGACTGGTTTAACTTGGAACTGTGGGGCAAAACTGCAGAAGTAGCCGCTAATTATGTCCGCAAAGGCAGTTTAATTGGCGTACAAGGTGCTCTAAAAATTGAAACCTGGAGCGATCGCGCCACAGGGACAAATCGCTCTAAGCCAGTGATTAAAGTAGATCGTCTGGATTTATTAGGTTCCAAGCGGGATACAGACGCCAGCGCCTCTAGCGGTTACAGCGATACAGAGTTTTAAGTCAGGCATTTGGGGAGATCAGAAAAGCCTTTTCTAATTCTCCCTCTCGCTCGAAGTCTTAAAGTTCTCAGTTAGTAGCTAATTTGCAGCGTAACCCCAGCCTGTACCTCTTGTTCTCCTCCCTCTACAGCTAATGATTCTTTCAGCACAATAGATCCACTATTGCTAAGTAGAGGGTCGGAACGAAGCTGAAAAGTTGGTGGCGGTGGAGTCGCACCGTTAACTTGAATGCCAACGATATCTTTTCGGGTGAGGTTTAGGCTACTCAAAACGGCATCGGCTTGTTGTTGAGCATCCTGAGTAGCTTTACGTAGAGCTTGTTTTTGAGCAGAAGCGATCGCTTCTTCGGACGCAGTGAAGCTCACTCCATCAATTCGCGTTGCACCCGCTTTAACAGCATCATCCAAGAGCGTACCTGCTTGCTCAGTCGGCAGCCGAAAACTCACGGTATTGGTGGCAGAATAACCTGTAAGGCGTTGCCGATTATTTTCAGTGTCATAAATCGGGTTAAGGCGGATACCCGTCGTTTTCAACTTTTCCACATTACGCGATCGCAGCAACGCCACCACAGCAGATGAACGACTTGCCACTTCCTCCTGAACACCTGTCGCTGATTTTCCTTGAACTTCAACCCCTAACTGGACAGAAGTCCTAGTTGTTTGAATCGATTCAACACCACGACCAGTTACACTAAGAGTCCGCAGCACTTTTTCCTGTGCCATTACTGGGTTAATCAACGCAATCGTCAGGAGACTAGCCGTCAACGAAATCGTCTGTAGCCGCTTGCCTAATCGGTTGCCATTAGCCGATAAAAGAATTGGATTCATAAAATTGGGATTCTCCCCACTTCAAAAACGGCAAGGTTTTTTCGGAAATGGTCTGCCGTTGGCTTATACTCTGCCACAGTGAGGTAGTGAAATTTTAGGCAGTTACAGTTTTGGCAACTTGTCGGAGCGCTAGCGTTGCGGTATTTACTCTCTCGTCAGCACTCAGCACGACTAAAAATGGCATACTGGCTACTAAAAACCGAACCCCAAGAATATTCCTACACAGATTTAGAGCAGCAAGGACGTGCCGTTTGGAACGGTGTCAAAAACCCCCTGGCGCTGAAATATCTCCGCACCATGCAACCGCAAGACGAAGCCTTGATTTACCATACTGGGAAAGAAAGAGCTGTTGTAGGTATTGCCCAAATTCTTACTCTGCCGTATCCCGATCCAGCACTGGATGAGCCAAAACTTGTGGTGGTGGATATTCAAGCAATGCGATCGCTTACCTCACCCGTCACCCTGGCACAAATTAAACAATCTAACAACTTTAAAGACTTTGACCTCATCCGCTTGCCTCGGCTTTCCGTTGTGCCAGTTGCTGATCAGTATTGGCAGCAAATTCTGCAACTTGAGGCGTGAATAAACAATTGGATATTACAGCAGTTTTCAACTTCTCGGTACAGAAAAACTTTTTGTGCGGGTTTATGATTAGTATCTCTAAATGACTCGCTTATTTCCAAAACCCGCCCCGACACTATGGATAGATATATCACACCAACTTGCAAATTCCTATAAATTTTGACGAGATAACTGAACTAACGAAACTAAGGACAAGATTCGTGTTAAGAAGCCTGTAGATTAGAAAGAATGATCTTTTCTCAACCAATGGCTGATCCGAATACTTGGATGAACATCCTTGCCCCCATCTACTCAGATCCCAATTACTTTAATCACCCGTTGCTGTTAGCCTCGACTACGACCGAAGCCGAAAGCAGTTCACTCGTACTCGCCGCCGTTTTGCTAAGTTTGGTCGTGATTTATTTTGCCAGCAAACTTGGTGGAGAGCTTTGCGCTCGAATTAACTTACCCCCAGTATTAGGCGAACTGGTAGGGGGTGTAGTCGTGGGTGTTTCGGCACTGCATCTTTTGGTTTTTCCAGAAGGCGGTGCAGATGTCACCAACTCAGCGATTGTCGGCTTTCTTCAGGCTACAACGAATTTGAGTCCTGAAGCGGCAGTCTCCGTATTTAAGGCACAGAGTGAAGTCATTTCCGTCTTAGCCGAACTTGGCGTAGTCATACTGCTATTTGAAATCGGCTTAGAATCAGACTTACAAGAACTGATTCGCGTTGGTCCCCAAGCAGCAGTTGTTGCCGTTGTTGGGGTAGTTGCTCCTTTTACGACGGGAACACTGGGTTTAATTTATCTGTTTGGTGTGCCAACTGTACCTGCCATTTTTGCGGGTGCGGCGCTAACAGCAACCAGTATTGGCATCACCGCTAAAGTTTTAGCAGAATTAGGGCAACTTAGTTCCAAAGAAGGTCAAATTATCATCGGCGCTGCCGTCCTGGATGACGTTTTAGGTATCATCATCCTGGCAGTAGTGGCGAGTCTGGCGAAGACTGGTGAAATCGTTGTCACCAACGTTATTTACCTGATTGTTAGTGCTAGTGTCTTCCTAGTTGGCGCGATCTTACTTGGTCGCTTCTTGGGTCCATACTTTGTCACCTTAGTCAATGGCATGAAGACTCGCGGTCAGGTGTTAT
>CADCTM010000820.1 GCA_902805485.1 uncultured Coleofasciculus sp.
TGATTTCTGCTATTTCTGCGACGAAGGTGTTTGAAGAAGTCTACATTATGACTCAAGGCGGCCCTCGTAATAGTTCTAAAACAGTTGTTTATTACTTGTATGAACAAGCATTTTCTAATTTGGAGATTAGTTATGCTTGCACAATTGGGTTGGTGTTGTTTTTATTAATTTTATGCTTATCGCTTTTGAATCTCAAACTATCGCAAGGACGAATTAATATTAGTGAGGCGGGGCGTTAACTTGAGTTGCTTTTCAGGATTGCTTGCACATTTGAACGAGGGTTTTTAGTGGCATTTGGTGCGATCGCCTTTTTAACTATTTCCCAGTAAAGTAAGCAAAGTAGTCTTTTAATCCTCGCTTCCTCTTGGCATACGACAACATTTGCAAATACCTTGCAGAACAATATCCAACTGAGTTTGCCCGCTGGTTACTTTCCGAGTCAGCTACCGATATCCAGGTACTCAGAAGCGAACTGAATGTTGAACCAATTCGTGCTGACTCTCTAACTCTATTGCAAACCAGTAATCAAATTCTACATCTGGAATTTCAAACCCAGCCAACATCCAACCCCCCGCTACCATTTAGAATGCTGGATTACTGGGTAAGACTGAAACGGCAATATTGGTGTCATGTTGAGCAAGTCGTCATCTTTTTGAAGTACAGCACTTCAGAAGCCGTTTTTACCAATGAGTTTGAAGATGTAAACACAAGGCATCGTTATCGTGTCATCCGTCTTTGGGAGGAAGACCCAACGCCACTGCTAGCAAATCCCGCATTGTTACCACTTGCGACGCTAGCGAAGACTGACTCGCCCAATGCTTTATTAGAGCAAGTTGTCGCTCAAGTCGATATGATCGAGGAACCACGGCAACGGGGAAATCTTTCAGCCTGTGTGGCAGTGCTTGCTGGTTTGCGATTTGAAGAGAATTTAATTCGTCAACTATTTAGCGAGGAAATTATGCAGGAGTCTGTAATTTACCAACAAATCCTCCAGAAGGGATTACAACAAGGATTACAACAAGGAAAGCAAGAGGAAGCTTCATCCCTGATTGTCCGTCAGTTGACACGTCGCTTCGGTACAGTCAACTCCCAGAATCAAGAACAGATTCAGGCGTTATCTATTAACCAGTTAGAGGATTTGGGTGAGGCGCTGTTGGATTTCTCATCAGTGACAGATTTATTTAGCTGGTTGGATGAGCATCAACAATAACTATGATTGCGATAGAAGTGAATGCAACTAATAAGAAATAAGAAGAAAAACTAACGAGCCTGATAAGTAGAAGTTCTTAACTGTGGTGCAGGGCGAGTCACGATCCAACGATATACTAGGCAGTGAGGCTGTAAAAAAATCTTCACACAATAAAACTAGTAGACATATTCGGTACAAACTAAATCGAATTGCCTCAGTAATTACTCGCAACGGCTTGCCATGAACCCAGGAATTGACCTTCAAGGAACTTTTATTCAATCGCTTCGGGATTTTGGCATCCCAGCAGGTGCCGCCAAAGCCATTTGGATGCCGCTACCGATGTTCCTCATGATTATCGGTGCAACTGTGGGCGTCCTTGTGGTCGTCTGGCTAGAGCGGAAGATTTCTGCTGCCGCCCAACAACGGATTGGTCCTGAGTTTGCCGGACCACTGGGTGTGCTTCAACCCGTGGCAGATGGTCTGAAGCTCGTCTTTAAAGAAGATGTTGTCCCCGCGAAAGCTGATCGGTGGCTGTTTACATTAGGACCGATTCTGGTCGTCATTCCCGTATTTCTGTCTTACCTGATTGTGCCATTTGGACAGAACCTAGTAATTACGGATGTAGGTACTGGGGTGTTTTTATGGATTGCCCTGTCTAGTGTTCAGCCGATTGGTCTGTTGATGTCTGGCTACGCATCCAACAATAAGTATGCCTTATTGGGTGGATTGAGGGCGGCAGCACAGTCAATTAGCTACGAGATTCCCTTGGCGCTAGCGGTGTTGGCAATCGTGATGATGTCCAATAGTCTGAGTACTATCGACATCGTGCAGCAGCAATCAGCTTACGGCATTTTTGGTTGGAACATCTGGCGCCAACCTGTAGGATTTCTGATCTTTTGGATTGCGGCATTAGCAGAATGCGAACGGTTGCCTTTTGACCTTCCGGAAGCAGAAGAAGAACTCGTTGCCGGATATCAGACCGAATATGCAGGGATGAAATTTGGTCTATTTTATATCGGTTCCTACATTAACCTCGTTCTCTCTGCCCTACTGGTTGCCATTCTGTACCTGGGTGGTTGGGAGTCTCCCATACCCTTTGAACTTTTGTCTAGCTGGCTTGGGGTGAGTGAAACCAGTTCTTGGTTACAGGTGATTGAGGCGGCATTGGGAATTACCATGACCCTGTTGAAGGCTTACTTCTTGGTCTTTATCGCCATTTTGCTACGTTGGACACTACCCCGCGTTCGCATTGACCAACTGCTGAATTTAGGATGGAAGTTTCTCCTTCCGATTGGACTAGTAAACCTATTACTAACTGCCGCTCTCAAATTAGCATTTCCGTTTGCTTTTGGTGGTTAGTCATTAGTTAATAGTCAGGGATCATTAGTTAAGAACTTCTAGACTAGTGATATAAACGCGCAAGCGGCTGCCCAAAGGGTATGACAAAAGACCAAAGACTTTAAAGAGAGAAACACCTAAACAATGTTGAAGTTCCTCAAACAAGTTGGCGATTACGCCAAAGAAACGGTTCAAGCAGCGAAGTATATTGGTCAAGGTTTATCTGTCACCTTCGACCATATGCAGCGCCGTCCTGTAACAGTGCAATATCCTTACGAAAAACTGATTCCTTCTGAACGGTATCGGGGGCGGATTCACTTTGAATTTGATAAGTGTATTTCCTGCGAAGTTTGTGTTCGGGTTTGTCCGATTAATCTACCTGTAGTAGATTGGGAATTTGACAAAGCTAGTAAGAAGAAAAAACTCAAGCATTACAGTATTGACTTTGGGGTTTGTATCTTCTGTGCTAACTGTATTGAATACTGCCCAACTAATTGTTTGTCGGCAACTGAAGAGTATGAATTATCAACCTACGACCGTCACGAATTGAACTTTGATAACGTGGCGATGGGACGGTTACCGTACAAAGTTACTGAAGACCCAATGGTGACGCCCTTAAGGGAACTAGCCTATCTGCCGAAGGGTGTTTTTGACCCCCACGACTTACCCGCAGGTTCTCGCCGTCCTGGTTTGCGTCCAGAAGAAATTGTGGAACAGATGGAACCAAAGTCAGAAGAAACTGCTAAGAAGTAATACGTTGCAAGGAGATTAATTGATCGTGAATCTAGCAGAAGGGGTTCAGATTGTTTCATTTGTCATACTATCTTTGATGATGGTTTGTTCGGCTTTAGGAGTCGTGCTGCTGTCTAACATCGTCTATTCAGCTTTTTTGCTTGGTGGTGTTTTTATCAGCATTTCCGGCTTATATCTTTTGCTCAATGCTGATTTTGTAGCAGCGGCACAAATCTTGATTTATGTTGGAGCTGTTAACGTTTTGATTCTGTTTGCCATTATGCTGGTAAACAAGCGCGAAGACTTTTCACCGATTGCTAATCGTTGGGTTCGTCACGTATCAACAGCTTTAGTTTGTGCAGGTTTGTTTGCACTTTTGGGCACAATGGTACTGGCAACTCCTTGGTCTTTATATAACGGTCCAACTGTCACCGGTCAAAGTTCTGTTTTGGAGATTGGCAAGCATTTCTTTTCTGATTATTTGCTCCCATTTGAACTCGCTTCAATTTTGTTGTTGATGGCAATGGTGGGTGCGATTATCCTAGCGCGTCGGGATTACATTCCAGAAGATTTAATTCCTCGCGATATGGGAACAAGTACGGCTTCAACTTTGCCGGAGCGTCCCCGTGAGTTGGTGTCTGCAATTAGTGAGACTCCAAGGGCACGTTAAGGTATTTTTGAACCGATAAGTTGGCATTATTTTAGAGATAATGCCAGCTTGAATTAGCTTGATTTTCGTTCATAACTTGAGAAGATTCATGCACCTGCAACTTCAGTATTTCTTGCTTTTAGCGGCGGCTTTGTTCTGTATTGGCATTTATGGTTTAATTACTAGCCGTAATGCTGTTCGTGTTTTGATGTCAATTGAGTTAATGCTGAATGGCGTGAACCTGAATTTAATGGGGTTCTCCAATTTTATGGACCCGGAAGGAATTAAAGGTCAGGTTTTTACGGTATTCGTGCTTACTGTGGCAGCGGCGGAAGCGGCAGTCGGTTTGGCAATTGTGCTTTCGATTTATCGCAACCGCGATACGGTGGATATGGAGCAGTTTAATCTGCTTAAGTGGTAACATTTACTGCTTTGTGGCAACTTAATTTAAGATGAACGCCTGCCGATTTTGGTGGGCGTTGTTGTTATTAGGTAATATGCGATCGCCCATTATGTCGCCAACTCAGCAAACCGCTTCAAAACTCTTAAGACAGAGTATATTTCCCTTCCTTACTAACCCAAAAGTTGGTTGCTCAATATTAGGTGCCATCATGTAAAACAGAGTTTGCGCTTTTGACCAAATCCTCTAACGTTGGGTACTTGTTCAGATAGATAAATTCAGTCTTTACCCGTTCCAAGGATTGCATTTCAGACTCATTTCATTCGGGCAAATCATCGTGCCATCGCGGAAGAAGGTTGAATAGTTGAGAACTTGTCGGAGATTGAATTGAATCTTCAACCGGTGAAAGTGTTAGTTCATTTGCCGATATAGGTTGAGCCATTGCTGTTGTTGACAAGATTCGCTATCTCAAGTGTAGAAGTTTGAGGGAGAGCGATCGCTTCTTCGGCTTTTCGTTTATCTGTCGGCGCTGTATCTAAACCAATCCCGCTCCATTCATCCCAAATTATCGGCAAGAGGGCTATTTGTTCTGTTGTAAGTTCGCTAATTTTTGGCTGTGTCATGTGCAGGAAAGTTTCCCTCAACCATTGACCTTAACTTTATCGCCTCAACAGCATTTACCAGAACTTATGACTCCATCCGCTCTACAATGAAAGATCTGAGCAATTTAACCGATCGCAACTGGTTAATTGTCGCTATCCTTAAATTCCAGGCTACTACCTTAGCTAATGAGCGCACTTACACTATTTGATAAAGTTTGGGACTTCCATACCGTCGGCACTTTGCCCTCTGGTCAGACTCAACTATTTATTGGTTTACACTTAATCCACGAAGTTACTAGTCCCCAAGCCTTTGCTATGCTGCGGGAACGGGGACTTGATGTACTATTTCCAGAACGCACTGTCGCCACCGTCGATCACATCGTCCCCACAGAAAACCAAGCGCGTCCTTTTGCCGATGTCCTGGCAGAAGAAATGATGCAATCTTTGGAGAAAAGCTGCAAAGACTACGGCATCCGATTTTATAACGTCGGGTCTGGCAATCAAGGTATCGTCCATGTAATTGCACCAGAACAAGGTTTAACTCAACCGGGAATGACAGTAGCTTGCGGTGACTCTCACACCTCAACACATGGTGCATTTGGAGCGATCGCTTTTGGCATTGGTACATCTCAAGTCCGCGATGTTCTAGCCTCCCAAACCCTTGCTTTATCTAAGCTGAAAGTCCGTAAAATTGAAGTCAACGGCAAATTGCCTCCCGGCGTTTATGCCAAAGATGTCATCCTCCATATCATCCGTATCCTCGGCGTCAAAGGCGGCGTTGGCTATGCTTATGAATTTGCTGGTACGACTTTCGAGCAAATGAGTATGGAAGAACGGATGACGGTGTGCAATATGTCCATCGAAGGCGGCGCACGCTGTGGCTATATTAACCCCGATTCAGTGACGTTTGAATACCTCAAAGGTAGAGATTTCGCTCCCAAAGGTGAAGATTGGGACAAAGCGGTGGAATGGTGGACGAGTATCCGCAGTGAGGAGGATGCCGTTTATGATGATGTCATTACCTTTGATGCGACTGAGATTGCGCCAACTGTAACTTGGGGAATTACGCCGGGACAGGGAATTGCGGTAGATGAAGCGATTCCAACTACAGACACACTGCCAGAATCGGAAAAAGCGATCGCAATCGAAGCTTACAGTTATATGCACCTCACCCCAGGCGCACCCATTCAAGGCACAAAAGTTGATGTCTGCTTTATCGGAAGCTGCACCAATGGACGGATCAGCGACTTGCGAGAAGCGGCAAAATTTGCACAAGGCAAGCGTATCGCACAGGGAGTAAAAGCGTTTGTCGTCCCTGGTTCGGAACGAGTGAAACAACAAGCCGAAGCAGAAGGATTAGATAAAATCTTTGTGGATGCAGGGTTTGAGTGGCGCGAGGCGGGATGCTCGATGTGTTTGGCAATGAATCCCGATAAACTTCAGGGTAGCCAGTTGAGTGCTTCTTCGTCTAACCGTAATTTTAAAGGTCGTCAAGGTTCGTCAACGGGACGCACATTGTTGATGAGTCCGGCGATGGTTGTTGCGGCGGCAATTAAGGGTGAAGTTGCTGATGTTCGGGAGTTGATGTTACAGGAGGCGGTTTTATGAGTAGTGAAGTAAAAGCGGTTACGGGACGAGGCATTCCCCTTATCGGCAATGATATTGATACAGACCGCATTATCCCGGCGCGATTTTTGCGCTGTGTCACCTTTGATGGTTTGGGAGAACAAGCGTTTGCCGATGACCGTACTCAAACCAAAGGGGAACATCCTTTTGACCAACCACAATATCAAGGCGCTAATATTTTAGTCGTTAACGGCAACTTTGGCTGTGGTTCCTCACGAGAACACGCCCCGCAAGCACTTTCTAAATGGGGAATACAAGCGATTGTGGGAGAGAGTTTCGCGGAAATCTTCTTTGGCAATTGTGTTGTAATGGGAATTCCTTGTGTAACAGCTTCAGCCGAAATTGTTGGGCAGTTGCAGACAATTTTGAAGAATAATCCTCAAACTTCGATAACTCTAGATTTAGATGCGATGCAAGTCCATTGTGGTGACACATTAGCGCCTGTATTTATGGGTGAGGGTTCCCGGCAAACTTTGATGACAGGGACTTGGGATAGTTGTGGGCAATTAATTGCACAAATTGATCAAGTTCAAGCGACAGCGCGTCAGTTACCTTATATGGATTGGGCGACTCGAGTAGCTTAATGTCGGCTTAGACGATGTTTTTCTGTAGGGGTAATGCCTCACCTCCGGCTGTGCTTACCCCGCACTTACTTATTTGACCATTCACTATAGGGATGCTGCGCTAAATTAGCGTTATAGTATCTAGCATCATCAGAAACTTCTTGACCAATCCAATCGGGTATTTCAATAGTTTGATTAGCATCAGTTAGCTCAACTTCTGCGACAATTAAGCCTTGATTTTTTCCAGCAAATTCGTCTACTTCCCAAATTAATCCAGCTATTTCTATTTTATATCGCGTCTTTTCTATGAGTGGTGGTTCACATAAATTATCGAGCATTTCTTGAGCATCTTCTGCGGGAATGGAATACTCATACTCAGATCTGGAAATGCCTTTTGATGCGCCTTTGATCGTAATATAACCTTGATTTCCTGCCAAACGCACTCTGACAGTCGTGCCTTTTTTTGTAGCAATATAACCTTGGCGATAGATAGTGCCAGTACCAAGGGTTCTCCACTCTTCACTTTTGACTAAGAATTTTCGTTCGATTTCAGTTGGCATGGGTAATATGGGTTGTGATGGCTGTTAGTGCCAAAGTTAGACAGATACTTTTACTACGGTTAGGATAGCACTCACACATCAGCTTTCTACACCTAAAAACGTAGATTGTGGAGAGTACTCAGGCAAACCTAGTTCATGCAAAAGAAAAA
>CADCTM010000821.1 GCA_902805485.1 uncultured Coleofasciculus sp.
GCGATCGCAATGCATTTGGATTGTTTCGCTCTTCCGAGGGGAATCTTCAAGTAGGTTGGGCACTCCATGAGGATGCTCCATTAGACTGGAAGCAAGCCGATTGGCCTGAAATTTTGGCTTCTGCATCGCCCCCGTGGTTAGCCGAGCATTTTCGGACTCATGCAGAAACTATTGAGCGACCGATACTGTTATCCGTTGTCGTCGGGCGTTGTCTGCGTTGGTATGAGCCAGGATTACTGCTGCTGGGCGATGCTGTTCACCCGATGTCACCGATTCGCGCCCAAGGCATCAATATGGCTTTGCGGGATGTAATTGTTGCAGCAAATCATCTGGTTCCTCTGTTGCGTGAAGGGGCAACAGATGCGGCAATTGATGCGGTGTTGCCGAAGATTCAAGCTGAGCGGGAGCCGGAGATTATTCGAGCACAGCAGCTTCAAAGTCAGGAAGCGGCTCAGGCTGATTTACTGCGTAAAAGCGCACTGCTGCGATGGGGGGCGAGTCAACTAGCACCCCTGCTGGGCAAGCGCGTGAGGCACTCTTGGCTCTCTAGGCAGCGCCAGTTGCGTCAAGGGGTAAC
Source organism: uncultured Coleofasciculus sp. (assembly GCA_902805485.1). Classification (GTDB taxonomy): domain Bacteria; phylum Cyanobacteriota; class Cyanobacteriia; order Cyanobacteriales; family Coleofasciculaceae; genus CADCTM01. The sequence continues at coordinate 578 of CADCTM010000821.1, forward strand.
GCAGATAGAGTTAAATGTGTTATGAGTCGAATTGTGGCGTTGCATAATTAAGGGATGAAATGTCCAGATTGTACATCCAACCAGATTCGTAAGAACGGGCATCGTCGTGGTAAACAGAACTATATCTGTACCGCTTGCGCTCGCCAATTTATAGAATCATATTCAAAACGTGGCTACAACAACCAAATGAAACAACGATGTCTCACCATGTATGTAAATGGCATCGGTTTTCGTGCCATTGAGCGGCTGACAGGAGTCAATCATAATACAGTAATAAATTGGGTCACAGAAGTCGCTTTAAAATTACCAGATGCGCCGGAACATTCAGAAATTCCTGAGGTAGCACAAGTTGATGAACTTGAAACATTTGTGGGTAAAAAAAAACAAAATATGGATATGGACGGCAGTCAATAATCGTCTTCCAGGGATTTTAGCTTGGACTATAGGAGACCGAGCGTGCTAAAACTTTTGCCCAACTATGGAAGATTATTAAATGTTGGAAATGTTATTTTTACGTAACTGATGGATACCCAGTTTATCCGTGTTTTATTGATGATTGTGACCAGATAATTAAAAAAACCTACATGACACGGGTAGAAGG
>CADCTM010000822.1 GCA_902805485.1 uncultured Coleofasciculus sp.
GGCATTGTCAGTTTATAGGGTGTACGTTTGATCGCAGGCGGCTTCTAACTTAAGTTAGAGCCAGCCTTCTACTTTGCGATGAGTAATTGCTCTATCGATTTGTACTGTAAAAGTTTTAACTTGCTGTAGACGACGGCTTGAAAGCGATCGCCTATATTGAGTTTATGCAAATAGAGATGCAGTCAATGGATTGAGCAGGTGAATTGGAGCAGAAATAGCAACCCTGTATCGTTGGTTCGAGAACGTGGGTGACGCAGCGAACTTTGCCAATTGCAGCGCCTATTTCCTAGCCTAATCAGCCTTGAATCTTATTTGCGGGATCACAACTGGGCAAATCTCGCCAGAAGTGCATCCAATCCGGCAAAGCATGCTCCTTTAGAGCGGTAAACCTGATCGAATTTTCAACCCTAAACAGTGGAGACAAATCTATGGCTTCTACCCCCACAGCCACAGCGACAGACCCAGTGCTACGCCAAGGCGATTCTGGTGCTGCTGTCACTAAGCTACAACAATTGCTGAATGCGAAAGGAATTAACATTGCAGTCGATGGAGTTTTTGGCGATGCGACTCGCGCCGCAGTGGTTCAGTTCCAGCAGCAGAATGGACTTGTTGTAGATGGCATCGTTGGCACCCAAACTTGGCAAGCCCTTCGTCGAGGTGCACCCATTCAACTGACTGATGCAGCCACTTACTACGAGCCATCGAACTATCCCTATCAAAAAGAGGCGTTTGAATGGTTGCAATCCCAGATTTCTAGATCAGATCTAGAGGAATTTGCTCGCCGTTGGCGGAATCTACGCTAACGCAGCCATCACCGATTTCAAAGTTATTCAGCCCAGGTTCAAATTGCTGACGCTGGGAATGCCTAAATCATCAGGTTTTTCCCAGCTTTCGTGGCAAGATTCCAGGCTTGATGCAGATGTAGAAAAATGAACGACGATCGTAGCCACAGTTCCTTACTTGTACCCCCTTCAACCCAAGATTGGATGCAGGGTGTGCTGAGTGCTAAGGTCGTGCTGGTGATGTATGGAGACTATCAAAGCTCTAGAAATGCAGACGTTTACAAGCTGATTCAAGCGATCAAACGAGAGCTTAGTGCTGCTTCTGGAGAAGCTTATTTATGCTTCATCTTCCGTCATTTTCCGCAAACACAGATTCATCCTCATGCTCAACGGGC
>CADCTM010000823.1 GCA_902805485.1 uncultured Coleofasciculus sp.
AAGGCAGCTTCAGCATGAATCAGAATGGGATTTTCCATCAGCATCTCCAGGGGGGTATTGACGCCATACTACTGCACAATGATTTGTGTGTACTTAGTAGGCCTCTGCGGAGAGTGAGAGCCAACTAGGTCAAAGCCGGTTTACCAGATTGAGGATTGTCGCTGGGTTCAATATGCAGTGTGCCACCGACCTCTTCTACAGTCTACACATTGTGGGCAACGGCTGGAGCTCCCAAAACCGCCAGGAGGAGGATCAGGTATTTAAAACTCCAACTTATACTGACAGTGTAAGGCATCAACTTGAAGAAAATAGCCCGTGCCTCAACGGGCCATTTGTATATGAATTAAGGATTGAAAAGCTGAACTAGGATATCCCTACTGGCTCTTGCTCAGACGTTTCTAGAATGAGCTCAGCGTTGTCCTGGATAGCCTTTGCAGTTCCTTCAGAAAGCCTAGCTACTGGACTATGGGGGCTTTTGAAATTCTCCTGGGCATCGGGTTGCTGGCAGGCCACCATTGTTTTGACATGCTCACCTTCATCATCGCGGATAGCAACAAACACATCGTAGAGATTTTCAATCTGTGGACGGCGCTCTGCTAGTGGATGGCTTGTTTGAAACTCATCAAACAAGTAAAGATCACCGTCACGGTAGTAGTTGATGGCAACTTGGGGGGCTGGTTGAGTTTTGAGTTCTGCCTCATGCGCTTGCAAAAACTGGTCATAGGTATGATAGGCATGTTCCTCTACTAGCTGGGTGAAGTAGTAAGCCGATTGGGGAGCCAGCATAAATACAAATACTAAAATCCAGTAGTAAACGAAAGCGCCACTGTGAGCAATGAAGCGGTCAATCCAGTGTTTATTTCCGCCAAGAGACTCCATTGTCAGTAGATGATGTAACTCGTTCCAGGATTCTGCAAAGTGAATTTGGAGCCAATCAGCTTTGCGCCACCACCCGAAGGTCTCGTAGAGATGCAACACTGACAGGTAGGCAAAGTAAGGAACACGAGCAACTGTCTCCAGGACGTAAAAACGTGGGTACAGGCGATCGCGGTAAAGCGTGTTTAAGACGAATTCTAAAAAATTGACCAGAAGTCGAATCACGGTAATCCTCTTTTGAACGGAACCGATAAATGAAGAGAGTCAAGCGAGGTTTGTGTAGTCTTCGTTGAAGTAAC
>CADCTM010000824.1 GCA_902805485.1 uncultured Coleofasciculus sp.
AATCGAGCCTCAGGACGACGCCCAAGGTCCATGACAACTTCAATCAAGTTGCTAGTTTGAGAATGTAGCTCTAGGTGCTGCCGGATGATGTCTGGTAGCACGCCTAATAACTTGTCTAGATCATCTGTAATCAGCTTGTTTTCTACGGTGATGTTTTCAACCATAATCGCCGGTTAGAGTTCACAGTCAGAGTAACTGGTAGAAAAAGGAAAGCCAGGGCTGATAGCTGGATCAAGTTATATTGGTTCGACCTGAGCTGAGGCTAGCGGGTTGCCTGGTTGTATCAAAGCGAGAATGCTCGATTGAAGGCGCTTTCAACTGGTCAACTAAAGATTGGGCGAGGGCCACGGCTTGCGCCAGCAATCGGGGATTTTCCTCTAAATGATAAGACGGGTTTTCAAGATCTGCCTGATCGAGTTGATGAAGCACTGGCCAGAGTAAAGTTCGGGCAAAACTGCCATAGGCAACACCGGAAACATAAATTTTGTGGGTCAGCCAATTTGAACTAATAGGCTGATCACCAGTAGGACTTAGTAATCCCATTGCTTGTAGCTTAGGTACAGTACGACGATTGGTACCACCTGCCAGTTGTACGTGCCCGGGTAAACCAGCACTTAAAACCTTTTGACCTAGTTTTAAGGTAGAGCGGGTGGTACCATCCCCAATATCACCGCTCATCGGCCGCCCATCCGTTTGCCAGATTAAAGGGCAGGGAAGCGGAGAAAGAATTTCGTACAGGCTCCAAAGATAATCGATCAGCCCTTCTCCATCCGGACAACTAACCGCCAGCACCTTCAACTGGTGAACGTAGGGAGCGACTGACTGCCAAAGCTTTTGAAATTCTGTCACCCTGCCAATCTGCGTATGAATTTCTAGGGCATCAACTTCTCCCGCCTCAATCAAAGACCCAAGAATGTCAGGAGTAGAGCGATAGGAGCGGGTGGATATTTGCTGGATTGGACAGACGGGTAAACAGCGACCACAGCCGTAGCATAACTGGTCGATTACACCAGAAAAGCCATCCCCTAAACGATTAAAGGTAATTGCCTCAGCTGGACAGATAGCCACACAAGGTTGAGGGCAATTGACAGAACAATCTCCGGCTTGCAACTGTGCTTTGCGAAAGTGGGGATCTTCACCATCGTTTAAGCTCACCATTAGCCAGGGAGA
>CADCTM010000825.1 GCA_902805485.1 uncultured Coleofasciculus sp.
AATCAATTTGAAAGTCGAACAGGTGGTTCCAGAAGGAGCAGGCAACTATATTTACTGCTGCACCTCCAAGCCCACTCCTTTTATCGATCGCACAGGATTTGCTATCGGTTTTGATTTTGGCACCAGCACAATAATTCCCAATGTTTTTTCCCCAGGAGGAAAGTTAGCTCATCGGAAGGTTCTAGATGTTGGTGGTTGCGTTGATTTGCTGAATGCCATTGCTTCAAACCAAGAATTAATCAATGTTTTAGGTCAGGGAAAATCAGGAAACATTGACTTAATTCGTCAAGGCATTGAAGACCGCAGTTTTCATTATGGGCAGCGAAAGATTAACGGTGAGGCTTTGAGTTTTAAAAGCATCTACAGTCGCCAGGTAAAGGTGTGGCTGGCTGACCGATTGAGGATGGCACTAAAAGATGTATCCCCTTGGCTAGATGAAGCTCAAAGCCTTGTGGCTTGGGGAGGCGGTGTAGAAATGCCTGGAGTGAGTCAAATGCTCAGTATCAAGTCAATTACCGCTGTTTCCGAGGCATCTTGGTGCGGTGCTATTGGACTGCAAAAGATTGCTCAAGGACGTTTAGTTCGGAGGTAAAAACATGGCAATTAACACAAGGATTCGGCTTGAGCCAGATATCGAAGATTACTTACGAAATCAGGCACAACGAGTGATTGGCAAGTCAGGAGAAAAAGTGTCGGGAGCTGAATTAACAACGATTACCAACCGACTGCTTTACGAACACAAGCTTGCACAAACAATGGTGCGACATGAGTTTTTGCCAAAAGTGTTGAGTTGGTTGAAAGCCATTGTTCCAGGAGCCATTGGCAGTAACAAGGTAGTAGCACTTGCTCAAGCCGAACAACCAATACTCAAGCAATCGGAGACAGAGGACTTTGACTTTGCGATTGATTTTGCCGCACAGTTTGACGAGGATGCAGCATGAACGATCTGAAGGCGATCGCCAAAAATCCAACCGTTAGATTTTTAGAAGCCAGCACCGATAGTTTGAGCCGCTCCGGTGCTGACCTTCTCCCAGACCAAACAAACGATTTAGGAGATTTTTCGATCATGGCACCTTACACCCAATATGTCGCTGACCACATCAACCGAATTTCAGGAGTCCACGCAGGTTATCCAGATCGCATTCGTGATAGCAAGTGGCG
>CADCTM010000826.1 GCA_902805485.1 uncultured Coleofasciculus sp.
GTCAAGGGAAAGGTAATTCCGTCAATTACTCCATAAGCTGTGACCGCCACAATTCCATTCTCAATCTTGCCTAAATTTCCAATGTATTGCCGTTTGACATAATCCGTATCGTCCCCTTTCTTGCGGTCACCCGTTTCATCAATAATTAGGATGATTTCCCTTCCTTCTAGAACTTGTAAAATTAGCTTGATTCGTTGCTGTCTCAACTGTTCTACCTTCCAGGGAGATGTCGTAAGAAAGTGATGCAATGATTGTTCCTGATCTAGCCCCGCTAAAGATAGCTATTGCCGGTAAGCTCTTTCTTTTAATGTCTGCAAGCATCCCGATATGTAGATACTTAAAAGCTTCAAAGCTTCTGACTTCTGGAAATAGGGATTCATACCATTGGCAGTAATCATCCACAAATTTCACGGTCGGCTTGGCTTGACGTGGCTCTGTCATTGGCTAGTTCTGGCTTTGAACAGTTTTAGCTCATTATCCTCCACTCAGAGTGACAGAAGAGCGATAAAGCGCAGCGCAGCAGGCATATAGACAACTCCTTCAATCAATTCAGCCTTCCTGAGATGAGGCATGAAATTATATCGTCGCTCAAATTCGTAGCGATTTAAGCGATCGCCATTTTCAAGCGGTGGCACTGGCTCATGTTGTTGTTGAGGAGGTGTTTTAACCATTGCTTTATGTCGTGGATTCAGGTTTCTGGCAAGAGTATTCTTCGATCATATCGGCTATAACAAACTTCGATATGACCATTGAGCAAGGAAACTCTTCCTAAAAAACCAGCCTTTAATTAAAATTGGGTCTAGTTTCTACTCAAGAAACACCAACCTAAAAAATAGTAGGCATCTTCTGAGGGGAAACTAGACCCAGCTAGTTGTCTCTAAATTGAGGCTTTAGCGTTTGCCGCGATAAGGCACTTTGCTCAAGAAATCGATGTTAAACGACGAGACTCCAGGAGGATAGTTGCGCTTGGTATTGACTGCTGCTGCCATGTCGCGATACTTGCGGGGGTCGCCTTCTTGGAGTTGGCGTTCCTGGTATTTGCGATCGTAGTACTTCTCCACCGTAAAGCGCCAGTCAGTCTTAACCGTGCCAACAATTTCGCGGTAGTCTTCACCATAGCGAGGAGTCACCAAGTTAATTGGACGACCTTCCATCCGCTTGCGCTGATAGGGAACTGTAAAGTCGCCAAATGCTTGGTTATACTCATCGCTATCAATTAAGGCATCAACAAAGCCATAAAAGCCGAGTGTGCCAATCTTAATTGACCAGGCAATCTCTTCATCTTTGTTGTAAGGCGCACGACCCAAGAAACGCTTCAAGCAAATTTCCACGAGTCGATAGTTATTGTTGCACTCAACAACCAACTTATAAAATGCCTCAGACTTAGCAATACCACGCACAAAATCGCGCACAGTAATTGAGCGATTCTTTAGCTGAGATTCCAAATTCTTCTGACGGTTGACTTGCAAAACAGCGTGTTCGCTGTAAAGTTGGCGATAGATTGCACCAATCAAGTCAAGAATTTCGGCAGGAGAATTGCTGTCTTCAATGCGATAGATGTACGGAGTATCTTCGTCTTCGTCAGCGATGCCGAAGCTACGAACCCGTATATTTTGGGTTGTTGGTTTGTAATTGAGTAATGGCAATGCCATGTGAAAATCTCCCTTTGAACAGTATTAAAAACGACTAACCAGTTTTCAGTCGCGAGTGTTGATGCTCTTAATTCAATTTGACCATGACTTTGAGCGACAAACCAAATTATCGCAAGGGAAAACTTGCAAAGGAGTTAATGGAAACAGGTACGCCTTCAGATTTCTCCCGTGTCATGTCCGGTATTTTAATTTTAGAGGTATCAACAGTCACGTTGTCGGTGACGGCTCTTGGCGAGATTTTTCTTGCCATTTCCAAGAAGTTATTGACATCGCCCCACTTGTAGCGTTCATCTTCGAGTTTGTCACGCCAGTAGTCGCCGTAGCGGGGAGTCACTAAGTTAAAGGGACGTCCTTTATAGCGACGGCGCTGATAGGGGACGGTGTTATCGCCAAAATTTTCCTGATACTCGGCGCTATCGAGCAAAGCATCAACAAATCCACCCCAACCAAGGGTAGCAATTTTGATTGACCAGGCAATTTCTTCCTCTTTATTGTAAGGAGATCGACCTAACAATCGCTTAAGGCAAAGTTCCACCACTCGGTAATTAGAATTAGGTTCAACAACCAAGCGGTAAAATGCATCAGATTTTGCAACACCCCGCACAAAGTCGCGCACGGTAATGGCACGATTTTTTAGCTGAGATTCTAAACTAGTTTGACGATTAGATTTGAGGATTTCATGTTCGCTCAAAACCTGCCGATAAGCTGCCCAGATTAATTCCAGGACATCATTTTGATCTAAACAGTCTTCGGTGCGATAAACCCGAGGAGTATCTTCGCCAGGAACTTCATAACCAGAAACCCGCTGGTTTTGGGAAGAAGGTTTGTAGTCTAATAAAGGGATTGACATCGGTTCGTTGCTCGTTTTAGTTTTTAATTGCTAGGAATTAAGAATTGATATCGGATTTCTCGCTTCACCAATCCCCAATTCCTAGTCTTTAACCCTAGGTTGTGGGTGTTTTGTAAAGATAGCGGTAAGGTAGAGCGACCTCTGTGCGACCAATAGTTGCTGTTGGAGTGGCAACTTTGCGGGTCATATCAGGAATTTCCATGCTACTAGCTTGGGAGATTGCTCTGTCTCGTGTCCGCTGATAGTTGACTTCGCTGGGGCTAATACTCCGTGCCATTGCCAGGAAGGAGGCAGGAATGGCGTCACGCACGCCCCGTTGCACCGACTCACCGCTGCGTTTTACTTGATAGTAAGATCCTTCGTAGGAAATCTGACGCGCTCGCCAGTAATCGCTGTAGCGGGGATTAACTAAGTTAAAGGGTCGGTCTTTGTAGCGACGACGCTGATAAGGGATGATCGTATCACCGAAGTTTTGACGATATTCATCACTATCAACTACGGCATCAATGAAGCCCGATAATCCTTTGGTTGCAATTACAATTGACCAAGCAATTTGCTCGTCTTTGTTGTAAGTGGAACGTCCAAGAAAGCGCTTGAAGGTAATATCAACTAAGCGATAGTTTGAATTACTTTCTGCAACGAGTGTCCGATAGACATCAGTTTTACCTAATCCTCGGATAAAGTCTCTGACAGAAATTGCGCGATTTTTCAGTTGAGATTCTAGGAAGGGTTGCCGATAACTTTCCAGGATTAAATGTTCGCTGAAAATTTGTCGGTAGCCTGCCCAGATTGCCTCGTTAATTTGGAAGTCATCGCTGACATCGGTGATCCGGTAGAACTGAAGATCATCATCGTCGGGGACTTCGTAGCCTTCGACGCGCTGATTTTGAGTTGTTGGTGTAATTTCCAGTAGAGGAATCGACATTCTATCGTTTTCCTGTTTAGGGTGAACATAAAACCGTGTTTTTTGCAAGCTAACCGATTAGGCGATCGCGCTCAGTGGGATTTTAATTGCTTTTGCGCCATTAAAATCCGCGCTCGCACTGCGGTATCGGCTTCGGATGAAAGCCTTTGCTCAAACAGGTTTTGGATTGGCTCAGTAGTGCTATTTGCACTCTTCGCCAGCGCTTGTAAGCCGACAATGGCAGCGTAGCGAATTGCCCAGTCGGAATCTTTATAAACTTGTATAAGGGTATTTAAAGCTTTAGTTTGGGCATCTGTGGCTTCTTCAGGCTGGAGTTGATGCCAGTGGAGAGTTCCCAATCCTTTTGCCGCTGCACGGCGCACGCTTGGGGCAAAATCTTCTGCGGCAGCCGTGACGAGGACATCAAGGGCACGAGGATCGGCGATTGTGGCTAGGGCGCGGATTGAATAGGCTCTTGCACCGTAGTTGTATTCGTCTAGTTGTTCCACCAACGGGATTACTGCTGATTCGCCTAAACTAATTAATCCTTCAACGGCAGCTAATGCTGCACCGGGATTGTTGTAGCCCAACACAGTAATTAAAGTTCCAATTGCTGCTTCTGAATGACACCCTGCCAATGCCCGCACGGATTCGAGCAGACGTTCATCAGAGTTCGCCTGTTGGACAGCCAGAATCAGTTCTTGGGTTGGGTTAGTCATTAGTCAGTAGTCATTAGTTAGTATTCACCTGCGTTAACACAGGCTTTACATCCGATACCTCATCCGTTGCCTCATTAGTTAAGAGTAAAAACTAGTAACTTTCGAGCAATTTATAAAAGCGCATCGAGCAAATCCATCACGCGGATGGCGTCGGCAGAGAGTTCTGTATCTGAGCTGATTTGTTTCTCTAAAATGCCTCGCAAGGCGATGAGCTTAAAGCTATTTTCTGTTGAGGCGGACGCGATCGCTTCGGCAGCAGGTAAATAACCAATTGCCCCGAGGTCTGCTAGAGCGGCTCGACGCAGTACAACATCTTTCCCTTGCAAGGCTTCCACCAAGCGTTGCCCGTAAGTATCCTCTCCTGTTAACTGGTACATCGCTCTTAAGGCGGCATATTGAACGCGCTGATTTGAGTGTTCCAGAAACGGTTGAATTAACCCAATTGCCTCTGTCGCTTTTAGAGTACCCAGCGCTTCCATGATTGCCTCGCAAGGTTGGACAAGATGGGGGCGTCCGGGTACTCGTTCGGCAGCATTTACTCCATCAGCAAGTAGCGGCTTTAATGCCGGGATTGCCGCTTTATCACCTAACATTTCGAGCGATTGAGCGGCGGCTTCTCGAACATAAAAGTCGGAACAGTCTAAACAGCGGATTAATCCGGGTACTGCCCGAATGTCTGCCAATTTACCCAATGCTCTTGCGGCATTGCGGCGCAGAGGGTAGCCTCCTAGTTCTGTGCGGTCAGCTTCGTCGTCTAGGGCTTCAATCAAGGCGTCTACGACTGCGGGTTCGGAAATTCGGTGTTTGCCCAACCACCAGGCGGCGTAATAGCGGAGACTTAAGTCTTTCGAGTGCAGATTTGCCCTCGCTTCTTCAACTGTGAGCGGTGGTGCTGCTGACTGAGACGCCTCTGGATTGAAATCCGACATGACGTTTAATTAGCCTTCTGCTTTGGAGGATTTTCCGTGGCTTTCGCTATCTGGCTTTAGGGCTGATTCAGCGGTTAATGGTTCGATGTTGACGATTTTGCCACCCATGCGGCTAATTCGCTGCATTTCTTCGTTCATCCGGGAGTATGGCACGGTAACGAATACACTACCGCTACGACGGATGTCATAGTTATTTTTGTCGTTTTCGTCACTTTGACGTAAGCCGACAACTTCATACCGAAAAACACGGCTACCTGCGGAATTTAGACCACCAGTTCCGACTGCTGTTTGACCAAACATCTTGTTTATATCTCCTAAAAAAGGGTTATTCATTAGTCATTAGTCATGGGTCACAGCGGTTACAGCGGTTCACTTATCCGTTACATCCGCTACATCATCCGTTGCCTAACGACCAATGACCAATGACAGTTGTTACATTAAGCGGGTGTTATGCTGGCAATTTTCCCACCTTCGCGATGAATTTGCTGCATTTTGTCTAACAAACGCTCGTAAGGCACGATAAAGACATTGCTGCTGCGGCGGACTTTTGGATAGCCTTGACCGCGTATGCTGGTTACTTCTAGGCGATAAACGCGATCGCCTTGACCCACAGCATTTCCTTGGACTTTTTGAGGTGCAACATCACTGGCGGCACGGAATGACCAGTTTTCGTTGCTTCCAGAAGGTCCGACAATGGTCGAGGCTTTGTTGGAGGCAAGTTCGCGGGCTAAACGGGAGGATGAGCCGCCAGCTTGGGCGCGATCGCTATTGGCATAGCCGCGATACAGTTGGAACATCCGGTTAAAGCCAACGGCTTTTTGTCCAATTTGGAAAGCAAAGCCGCGATAGTAGGGGACTACGTTGTCACCAAAACTAGTTTGATACTCTACCGAGTCGATGTATGAATCGATTTCGGCTTCATATCCCTGGTCGTGGTAGAGATCCAGGTGATATACCACCTCTGCCTCATCGTAAGGCGCTCTACCCAACAGATGTTTGTAATTGAGTTCGATAAACCGGGTTTGAAAATTGTTGTAGAAAAACTTGGTTTTGTATAGCTCTGATTTAGCGACACAGCGCACGAATTCGCGCACGCTGATATTTCCGTCACGCAGGAGCGACTCCGCACTAATTAGCCGTTCTGCTTTCATCAAATAGTCATTGCCCAAAACCTGACGATATGTGGCACGAATGACGGCTTCGATATCTTCTTTTGTGGCATTGAGACGTAATTCTACTTTCGGTGCATCACTATATGCTGATGTCCCTAGCCGCGAGGCTGCTGCTGTAATTGCCATGTGTTTGATTCTCCCAACAAGCAAGCTTTTTTGTCTTTAATCTTTAGTCTTTAGCTAATGATTAACTGATCCTAGATACAACAAAGCCCGGAAAGATAAGCAGTTGAAGCACGACTTTTAAAGCGTTTCACCTGCATACCTTTCCGGGCACGCACCTGATATTAGCTCAGGGCGTTAATTGCGTAATCAATGTAGGTGTTGGCTTCGTTAGCGGCTTGACCATTCAAACCATGATTGGCTTTGATGTTCTTGAGAGCTTCAATGTACCAGCTAGGAGAAAGCTCGAATGCACGGTTGATTTCATCTAAACCGGCAATGAGGTATTCATCCATTGGACCTGTACCACCTGCAACTAGGCAGTAAGTAACCATGCGGAGGTAGTGACCGATGTCGCGGGCGCACTTGGACTTACCACGGCTATCAGAAGCGTACTGAGGACCTTGCATTTGGGTGGTGTACGGGAATTTCTGATACACAGATTGAGCTGCACCGTCGATCAATTTTTGAGCGTTGTTGGTCAAGGCACGAGCAGCTTCCATGCTAGCGGCGGCACGATCCAAACGACCGTTAACAGCTTGTAATTCGGTGTTTCCTAAGAAACGTCCTTGGGTATCAGCAGCAGCGATCGCTTCAGTAATTGGAGTCTTCATTATTGGTCTATCTCCTTATTTTTAAGTACCAGGTTTTCAAGCAAACAAACGTTTCTAGGCAACAGCAGAAGCAGCGCGGTCAAAGTAGCCGGCGAGTTCTGACATCAAGTTGCTACAGTCGCCTTGGGTGATGCCATTAGGATCGTTGGCGATTTTGACAGCAGCGTCTTTCATCTTCTGAACGCCAGCAGCCACGGAAGAACCAGGAGTACCTAGAGCTTGATAGGTTTCACGCAAGCCATTGAGGCAGCGGTCATCAAGAACGCTGGAATCGCCTGCCATCATGGCATAGGTAACATAGCGCAAAATGATTTCCATGTCGCGCAGGCAAGCTGCCATCCGACGGTTGGTATAGGCATTACCACCGGGAGCAATCAGCGAGGGCTGCTCTTCAAACAAGGCGCGAGCGGCATCAGTAACAATCGTGGAGGCGTTGCTGGTGATGCGGTTGACCGTATCCATCCGCTTGTTGCCTTGCTTGACGATGTTGGTTAGGGCGTCTAGTTGCTCGGCGCTCAGGAATTCACCTTTAGAGTCGGCTTGAGAAACAACCTTTGCGAATGCGTCTAACATGAACGAATTCTCCTATCTGACTTGGGTTTTGTGTTCTTGTGATTTAAAATGCCCCTTCCGGGGAAATTAAACTCATCCAGAATTTTTGAATGAGGCTTTGTATTGGTCATCGGCAGACATCTGCCAAAACACAGGTTTAAGCGGGTCGCTTACGCTATCTACTTCTCAAGGAT
>CADCTM010000827.1 GCA_902805485.1 uncultured Coleofasciculus sp.
TCTCTAACTATAGAGAGGTGACACAGTTTCTTTTATTACTTGTTATCGTTACGGATTAGAGGAAGATTAAAAGTAAACAAACCTCAAGTTGCTCTACCCATGAAGAAAATCTGGTCATCTGTTAAACCTTACTTACGGTGGGTAATCCTTGGTGGCACGTTGTTTTTCTTGATAAAAGCTTTTAAAGACAATTGGCAAGACGTTGCCGCAATTCGGCTTAACAGCAATGCTTGGATAATACTCTTTGTCGCCTTTTCAATTACAATACTTGCTCATACCTGGGCTGGCTTAGTATGGGGCTGGATTCTTCAATCGTTCAACCAGCCTGTCCAGTACCGTTGGGTTCTGCCAATTTACCTGAAGACTAACATCGCAAAGTATTTACCTGGTAATGTTTGGCACTACTATGGTCGCATTTTAGCAGTTACCAAGGCAGGTGGGTCATTGGAGGCAGCAACAGTCAGTGTCTTACTAGAACCCCTATTAATGGTCGCTGCTGCCTTACTGGTTGCCTTAACGGGTAGCAGCTTCGGTTGGGTAAACATTAAAGGGAACCTTGAGGTATTTGGACTACAAATTCTCAGCTTGGGTATTGTTTGCCTTGCTATTCATCCCCGTGTATTAAACCCAGTCCTTCAGTTGTTGAGTCGGTTAAAGGGAAAATCATCCAATCCTGATTTTCAACTTGAACATTATCCCTTGTTGCCCTTGCTAGGAGAGTTAGTTTTTCTGGGATTACGTGGTACTGGGTTTATCGTTACTTTTGTTGCTTTGACCTCTGTAAATCCTAACCAGATTTTGCTGCTATTTACTGCCTTTAGTGTTGCCTGGGTATTGGGCTTGGTTATTCCCACACCTGGAGGTTTAGGAGTATTTGAAACAACAGCGCTCACGTTACTTAATCCCTATTTTTCTACAGGTATAATTCTTAGTGTTGTTGCTTTATTTCGCCTCATCAGTATCATGGCTGAAGTCGTCGGAGCTTGCCTTGGCTTCTTAAGCGATCGCTAATAGTAGGCTTGCTTAAACTTTTTTAGGAACGCATTTCGTCCCCGGTATTTAATGTAATATTCTCCAGAGGCAATACTTCTGGAGCTAATTCTGACTTAGTATCCCGAAGTTGAGAAAAAACACGGTAACTTTCCTG
>CADCTM010000828.1 GCA_902805485.1 uncultured Coleofasciculus sp.
CGATCGCCTTGATGGAGCTAGCCAATGACATCAACGCTTTTCTATCTCGTCAGTTCATCAAAAAGCCATTTAGTCGGAGCTACCCCATGAGCTGTTCCGGCATTTCAACTCTTTTGTCATGACACATTAAGTTGTGTTAGCAACCTCAAAAGACTTTAATCTTTGCAGCAATGTCAATTACCAATTCAAAAATGGGAATTGATTAAGGTACAGTTTTTCTAGCAAACGTCACACCTCATTGTTAACTGTTATCGAATTTATCAAACTACCTCCTTTTCTCACTGGCGAGATCGTTTCACATGATCCCGCCCAAACGCCCAGCCTCGACAGGAGTTAATTGGCAGCGTCATGTTTATTCTGAAGAGGCAGGATGTTGAGATTACCAGTATCCAGCACCCCAAGCGGGATCAGCAAATCCCGATCCTTACCTATCAGGGGCAGACCTTTCGCCTGATTAGTGTCTTCAACGCTAGTCAGGAGGAAGATGCCAAAACATTTTGGCGAGATCTTACCGACAATCAGGGTAAAGCTTGTGTGCTATTGGAAGAGCCTGAGCGTTATAGCGTTTGGGGCAAGATTCGCATAGAGCATCTGGCAGCCGATGCCGAAGCTGGAGGAGGAGGAGACACAGCGGCAACACCGATCTATATCAGGGCGTGCCTGCTTATGCTGCAAGCGCTTTACATTGATATTGAAGATTTGCTAGGTAATCGTCAGGCAGGGCTGTTTCAGAAAGATATTGCCGAGGTGTTTAAGCAGTGGCGTTTTCCCCAGGCAGACTCAGCAGAGGCGCTCAAGTATCTGCTGACGGTTGATCCTCTAGATGCGGCTCATATTCCACCCTGGCAAGAGCACCACCTCAATACACTGTTACAAGAGCTGCACCGGATCGGAAAAGCATATTTCGGGAATACTACGTTTGCAGAACGGGCGATCGACACGTTGCAAGATCTTTCACCAAACGATCGCACCGTCTTTCAGGCTTGGCTCAATCAGTCACCTTTAGGTAAAATGTGGCGCTAGTAGTCTGTTAAGCATTTTCTGAAGGGTTGAACCGCTTAGACAACAACTGTTCTATTATTTTTGTTCTACAAAGCAACGCCGACTGGCTAAGAGCTTGAAGAAATGTTCCCGCTTTGCGTCA
>CADCTM010000829.1:0-5808 GCA_902805485.1 uncultured Coleofasciculus sp.
AATCTCCGGATTAATCCTCTCGCAAATCGAGTCAATCTTACTATCATTCAAAAAACTAAAACGACTCCAACTTGGGATATCAACCTTTTCCTTAATTGCGGTTTGAATTTTGCTACGAGTTAACTCTACTCCAGCGGCAAGAACCGACACACCATAAATCAGTACAATTGGCCAGGTTAAATGTCCCGTTAATATCAAAGCAATGATGCTACCAATTGTCCCTCCACCAATCACAACATTGACAATAAACGCCACGGTATCAGCAAGAATAGCATCTCCAATTCCTAAATCTGGGTTGACTAAACCAGGATCGATTCCTTCCTCAAACCTCAAACTACTTCTTGGAATCTGAAACTTTCGACAGATTGGATCGGTTTCTTGTGCCAAGTCAGGTTGAATTTTGCTATTAAACCAAGTCAGGCATTTACTATTAATTAAAGTCTTCGCGCGTTCGCTTTTTAGCCACTGCTGGGCGCGATTTTTCATTACATTTTCCAGATCAAATAACGTCCTAACTTTGTTATTTCGCCAATCTTTTAAACTGGGCTTAATGGCGTTTTCAATCAAGCCTTCTGCTAATGGCTCACTAAGCAATTCAATTAACTCTGGAATCTGCTTTTCTATTAAATTTTTGAGCTTTTCTGAATTGAAGAGTTTGTTAACTTCTGCTTGAAATGCCGCCGCCCGTAAATCCCAGCGCCCTACCCGCGCCAAACCCAAAGCAATGCAGCGTTCAGGTTCTGGATCGGGGCGGACTTGAGTTTCCGGTTCGGGGAAGATTTCAGCGCAAATTTGACGAGTAAACTGCATTCGAGATGCACCACCTGTCATCAGCACAACTTTCGGGACAATGCCTTGTTTAACTAGTTCTTCTTTTCCCTCTTTTACTGCCTCACGAAATGATTGAATCCAACTTTTATCACCTAATTCCGGTAACGATTGATTTAAGATTTCATCCATCAACAGTTTATTAACTTGAGGAATAAAATAAATCTGTTCGTTAATCGACTCAAACCCTCGTGCAAAGGATTGAGAATGGCTGTATAACTGTTCGTTAGAAAAATAGTCTTCCTTCGCTTTGCGGCAAGCTAATTCGCAACGTGCTTGGTGATGCGGATAAGCTTCAAACACTCTTTCCAGTACTGCCTTTTCCTCATGATTAGCCAGCGTGCGGGCAAAAATTGCCTTGTCAATTAATGAGGCTCCTAAAGCATTATTTCCAAAATCTAGGGGGATTTCGGACAAGCTTTTAACAAGCGTAAAGTCTGTAGTTGAAGAGCCAATATCAACGATTAAAACTGCTGATTTAAGGAAGTTAAAGTCGAGCTTTCCTCCCTCCTTGGCTTGCATAAAAGCTGCCCGTGATTCGGGGACAACGTTTAAAAGTGAAATGCCAGCTTCTTTCAGGAGTTTTTGATAGTTTTCACGTTCAC
This sequence comes from uncultured Coleofasciculus sp., assembly GCA_902805485.1. Lineage (GTDB taxonomy): Bacteria > Cyanobacteriota > Cyanobacteriia > Cyanobacteriales > Coleofasciculaceae > CADCTM01. The sequence goes on from CADCTM010000829.1 coordinate 1,434, forward strand.
TGACTGACCATCCTGAAGGGCATCCGACATAAAAATGACTGTCACTTCCCCCTTCAATTTGTTTGCTTTCTTTCAAAATGCGGTAGTAAGTTTCGAGAAAACTCCGCATTGTTTCTCGATAATTTGGCTCGTTGCTTGGTTTTTGCTTAAACGAGATTTTGAGCTGAGTAACACCCGCTTGAATTAATGCTTGTTCTCCAACAAGATAGCCAAGGTCAGGATGAGTGCCGAGTGCTGTGATTTGAACCTTTTTATTGTTAATTTCCAACATTTCAGGAGGTTCAATGCTCTCCACTTTTGCCTTAGCTACGGCGGTTTCCCCATGTCCTAAATCGAACCCAATTGTTTCTAAAACGTCCATACTTTTACTTTCTCTTAATTCTTATTGCCTAGGGAAACACTTTTTAGAGGAAGCCGCCTTGCTTTCACTCATTAACTTTTCCCTTATTTAATGTTTAATTCCTCAGAGTACGTCGGCTCAATTACTCGACCTCTTCGCAATAAGCGATCGCCTTTTAACAAAGCAGGAGTGATCGTTACGTAGTCTTTAGTAGAAGGATCAATACTTGGCTCAAAGTCAAAATACTCGCGATAACTTGGCTGCTCATTCGGTCGATACATCTGAACGCGAATGCCCTGCTCCATTAAAATTTGGGGCAGCAGTTTAGTCAGCTCAAGTGCCATCTGAGGTTTCCCTAGAAACGACGCACCCATCTGCCTCTGAAGCAAATTTAACAGTTCTGGTAACTCTTCTATCCCAGTGGCATCAAGGGATTTCTTCACGGGTGACGCCGAGGCAACAGCTAAGTCGATAGTGTTCAATGCATCGGCAAGGTTGTCTAAAAAGACTTTGCTATCAACTTGAATCATCGGTTTTGGAGCTTCCCGACGTTGTTCGTCTAAACTATTTTCAGACTTGCCTTTGTCGAGTTGCAGTGTCACTTCTACTCCGACTAGCACAGAGGTTAGTAATATTGCCATCCAAGCACCTGGGGCAATTGGTGTTAACGAAAATAACTCGCCAAAGATGCCTAAACCGATGAGTCCCTGTATTCCTTTCAGAATTAAACTTTTGGGAGCAGGCGCTGTATTTGAGTTAATATTTTTCCCATCAGGTTGGGAAACTCTCTTTTCACTCGCTGCCGTAAGCGTGGCAAGAGATTGCCGTAGTGTTTCCATGAAAAAGGAAACCAAGCGTATTTGAGAAACGCTCAATTCTCCGATGTAATTCCGCTCAAGACTATCAAGTTTGTTTTGAACCAACTTAACAACCTGCTCAGGACTATTTGCCTTCTCAATCTCTCTTTCCAGGGAGTTGCGTTCTTTAGTAAAAAGTTCTAATAATGTTTTCATTACTACACACCAAGACTTCAGCGTTGCACAAAAATGGAAGGAGGGAAAGTTTACTGTTTTAAAGTTAAGGCTGAAGCAAGTTTAGAGATTGCGCGATAAAACTTTGATGCGGCTGCCAACCAGAATCTAATACAATGATGACGATTTAAGCAAAAACTTCTAGATCGTCCGTGGCTTTATTCATAATTACTCAGGCAAGAACTATTGCTAGCTTTTTAACACGATAAAATTTCCTCACCTCAGCATTTTGCACTTACTAAAACGATAACTTTTACAATTGGCTTTAACTTCTACCGGAGGGAACAGGGGTTAAACCACTAACGACCTAGTTTATTGGGAATGCCTTCACAACCGCCAGGAATGGTCTTTCGGGAATCCTCACCACACCAGGCACAGCAATATTGCCGCTGTTCGTCATCGAGTCGCAGGACACCGGTGAAGTTAACACTTTCAATCACTGCACCTGTATAAGCGCCTGTGCGGTAGTCGGGATGATGAGTGCGACTGCGGGGACTTGCGGTTTCCTGTTTGCCGTAAAAGAAGCGAACTGATTTCAAGTCGGCGCCTGCCAAATTAGCTTCGTACAAAATTGTGCGCGAGAAATTGGCTTTTACCAAGTCACAATTGCTGAGATTAGCTCGAACCATGTTGGAATCGCTGAGTTCTGTCCAGCGTAAATCTGTCCCCGCCAAGTCTGCCCCTGCTAACATAACATTCAGCTCAATCACGCGCACGCCATAAGTTCGGTCTTCTTGATAACCGCCGTTTCCATCCAGCATCGGACGCCCTAAATGGCGATCGCGTTTTAGGGGTGTTAGCAGTCGAGACTGAGACAAAAACCGCAAGACTTTCGCTTTACCACTGGCGTCTACACTACCGAGAATCGCGGCTGTTCGTCCTTCCGAAAATGCCCGTTCTTGCGGCCAATCTTCGAGCAATCCTTCGTCATCTAAGGCTAAGTCAGAAACACCTTGAAAGTAGGCATCAATGGTTTGCTGCTGAGTAATTGTATTTTGTTGAATTGTCAAATCTTTGGAAATCACATACTGCCGCCACGCAATATAAACCGCGAGGACTGCAATGAGAATTTGCCCTAACGCACCTGTCCATTCTGCCAGGGAACCGAAGGCATCCGAATCAATGCGGTTGAGAAATTCATCGAGACGTTTGTTGACACCCGTGAGGTTAGCTAAACCCGTGAGAGAGGCGATAATGGCAAAAACTGCTACAAATCGGGTTCGTTCAACGGGAGATAATGCCTCATACAATACCTTTTGTAACGGTGGTATGATGACCGGCACCGACACTAATAAGGCGACAATTGCGCCCGATATTCCAATCCAAAAGTTACCAATTGTTAACCCAACAATTAAAATTGCGATCGCACTCAAAGTTATCCGGGTAAGCGCTGAGTTCGGAGCGTTCTCTATGTTAGTGCGTCTGCCTAGCGGCAGGACAGATAAATGAGAGTGCGTTTGATTTGTGACGATGGTTGGGGTTTTAGCTTTTGTCAAGTTATCAGGTGCAGAACCGTTCGGACTTTCTACGGTTGCAGGGGACTGGGGATCGGGCGGGATTGTCATCGGATTCCAGAACGAACAGCTACTTTAAAAGATTTTAACCAAGCAACGCTCAATGCACTGTTGCTGATGATAACTTCCTAATTCGTTGAGTTGTCTCATCAGTTTAGCGTCTTGGATGAATTCTGGATCGCCCCCTACATCACCCAAGCAAGGATTTTCTCGTGGGAGACTTCTTAATCCGGTTCCCCCTTGCGTTGGGGGTTAGGGGGGCGAATGCATAATTACGGCAAGAGGTCTTGGGTTGTTTCTGTCTTCAAGATAAATTTCTAATACTTATACTTACTTCATTTTATGCATCTATCAAGTCATATATCGCTTAAAATCGGGGTATTTATTTCTAATGGTATACATCAAATGAATGATTTTCAACCGTACGAATTTAGTGGCTCTCAAAACGAATTGATTAAGAATCTATCTGGCAAAATGCGCTTTGTTAGTTACTTCCTGATCGGTGCGGGAGTTTTAATCACACTCGCTGGAGTAATTACTGTATTCAGAGGCGGTATTGGTAATATTATCACTGGAGTTGCTCAAGGGATTATTGGCATTTGGACTAACAAAGCTGCCTCGGCTTTTCAACGAATTGTTGTTACTGAGGGGAATGATATTGAAAATCTTATGGGTGCGCTTGGTGAGCTGAGGAAACTTTATACTCTTCAGTACTGGCTTTACATCATACTTTTGATTTTCCTAGCGATTACCCTTGTGCTTGGTTTGGTTGCCGGTGTCGCTAAGGTGGGAAGGTAACGGTTAATTTAAGAAAATAGGCGATCGCTTTTTGGGGATACCTAATAAATCGATTCAATTTTGAAGATAAGCGATCGCGCCTTTCCATTTATTAAGACCATTGTTCGTTTCACGGAAACAACTAAGAAAGCGATCCTTCTATATGAAAAAACTCTTAATTACAGGTGCAAGTGGTTTTTTAGGATGGAATCTTTGTCAAGTCGCCAAATCAAACTGGGATGTTTATGGCACTTATTTTTCCCATTCTCTAGAGATTCCCGGCGTTACTCCCCTGAAGGTTGATTTAAGAGATTTTGAAGCTGTTAAGCGGATATTTCAGGAAATTCAGCCGTCTGCCGTTATCCATGCAGCCGCTCAATCTAGCCCAAATTTTTGTCAAAACTATCCTCAAGAATCTCAGCTAATTAATGTTACAGCATCTTGCAATCTTGCCGGACTTTGTGCTGATTATTCTATTCCTTGTGTTTTTACTTCAACTGATTTAGTTTTTGATGGTTTAAATCCTCCCTACCGAGAAACAGATGCGGTATGTCCTGTTAATTGTTACGGCGAACAAAAAGTGATGGCGGAGGAGGGAATGTTAAAGCGTTATCCTCTAACTGCTGTATGTCGAATGCCGTTAATGTTTGGTGTAGCAACACCGCCAGCGACAAGCTTTATGCAGCCATTCATCCAAACGTTGCGGGAAGGAA
>CADCTM010000829.1:5902-20310 GCA_902805485.1 uncultured Coleofasciculus sp.
GTTAAGGGAATTATTCATTTAGGTGGGAAAGAAAGCATATCTCGTTATGATTTTGGGCGCTTATTAACCGAGGTGTTGCAATTACCTGAAGCTGGGCTGAAGGCTTGCCGACAAAAGGATGTAAAAATGGCAGCCCCTCGACCGATTGATGTTTCTTTAGATAGTTCAAAGGCGTTTGAATTAGGATATGCGCCATTATCTTTGCGGGAAGAATTAGAGGCTCTGCGGAGTGAAGTTTGATAATCTTTAATCCCTCCGTATATAAATTTTACCCCAAGCCTCACGCCGTGACTTCGGGAGCAAGTCTTTTCTTACTCCTTCCCCGAAGTCGTCGGGAGGGCTGGTGTGGGGTGCTTTTTATTGTATTACTATCAACTATTATTCATTGTTGAATAAGCCTCCATGCCGATACAAGAGCATACCAAATTGCGATCGCCAAATGCGTTATCAATCCTCCCCACCACCGGCCAAAACTTATGTTCACGAGTCCAAGGTGCAGGATATGCCGCCTGTTGGCGAGAATAAGGATGATTCCATTCATCAACCATCAACGCCTCAGCCGTATGAGGAGCATTCTTCAAAACATTATTCTGAGCATCAACTTTTCCGTCAGAAATGGCATCGATTTCGCCACGAATCGCAATCATTGCCTCACAAAAACGGTCAAGTTCTTCCTTTGATTCACTTTCCGTCGGTTCCACCATCATCGTGCCTGCAACGGGCCAAGACACAGTTGGTGCATGGAAACCGTAATCGATTAATCGCTTCGCAATATCATCAACTTCGATACCTGCGAGTTTTTTAAGCGATCGCAAATCTAAAATACATTCATGCGCCACTAAACCCCCTTTGCCCTTATACAAAATCGGATAATAAGGCTCTAGCCGTTGGGCAATATAATTAGCATTAAGAATCGCCACTTTCGTCGCCTCCGTCAACCCCGCACTGCCCATCATTGCAATGTACATCCAGGAAATTGTCAGAATACTGGCACTACCCCAAGGCGCTGCCGCCACCGCCCCCATATTTCGCCTTTCACTCCCCTGAGAAAAGGGAGAGTTGGGGGGGATCTCAACAACAGAATGTCCCGGCAAAAATGGCGCTAAATGTTGCCCCACCCCAATTGGTCCCATACCCGGACCACCGCCGCCGTGAGGAATGCAGAACGTTTTATGCAAATTTAAATGGCAAACATCCGCCCCAAAGTCTCCAGGGCGACATAAGCCCACCTGAGCATTCATATTCGCCCCATCCATATACACCTGTCCGCCGTGGCGATGGACAACCGCACAAATTTCCTTAATTTGCTCCTCAAAAACACCATGAGTTGAAGGATAAGTCACCATCAAAGCGGCTAAATTATCGCCATGCTTTTCGGCTTTTGCCTGCAAATCATCCAAGTCAACATTACCCTGCTCATCACAAGCCACAGCCACCACCTTCATCCCGCACATTACTGCACTAGCGGGGTTTGTACCGTGTGCCGACTCTGGAATTAAACAGATATTTCGATGAGTTTCCCCTCGCTCTTCGTGGTACTGACGAATTACCAATAATCCCGTATATTCCCCTTGAGAACCTGCATTTGGTTGCAGTGAAATTGCCGCAAATCCTGTTATTTCCGCTAACCATTCCTCCAACTGTTGAAATAATACTTGATAACCCCCAGTTTGCGATAACGGAGAAAAGGGATGAATCTTACCAAACTCCGCCCAAGTTACTGGCATCATTTCGGCAGTTGCATTCAGTTTCATCGTACAAGAACCCAAGGGAATCATCGAAGTTGTCAACGATAAATCCTTAGCTTGGAGTCGATGAATATAGCGCAATAATTCAGTTTCCGAATGATAGCGGTTGAAGACAGGATGAGTTAAATAACTGCTACTACGGGCGAAGGGTGCGGGTAGGGGTACGCTGCTGTGAGTCCCGACGATTTCCATCACGCATGGTATTGCAACGTCTTGCGCCGCGACACCGGCAAAAATTTCTAACAGGTTTTGTACATCCTGTAATGTCGTGGTTTCATCTAAAGTAATCCCGATCGCATTTTCAGCCAAAACACGCAGATTGACACCACGAGTTTTGGCTGCTTCTAGAATTTCTGACTGGCTAAAATTTCCTAATTTCACCCGCAGCGTATCAAAGACCGATTCCGAACCAATACCATAGCCCAAACGCCTCAATCCATCTGCCAGAATTACCGTTAATTGATGGATATTCTCAGCAATTCTTTTAATTCCCTCTGGACCATGATAAACCGCATACATCCCCGCCATCACTGCCAGCAACACTTGTGCCGTACAAATATTACTTGTCGCCTTATCGCGGCGGATATGTTGTTCACGGGTTTGCAGTGCCAAACGCAATGCAGGCTTACCTTGTGCATCTTTTGAGACACCGACAATTCGCCCTGGAACTTGCCGTTTGTAGGCTTCCCGCGTGGCGAAATATGCCGCATGAGGTCCCCCGTATCCCAAGGGTATTCCAAAGCGCTGAGTGCTTCCTACGGCAATATCTGCGCCAAATTCGCCTGGTGGTGTTAGCAATGCGAGGCTCAAAATGTCGGCGGCGACGGTGACTAAAGCTTTGGCAGCATGAGCTTTTTCGATAAATTCTCGGTAGTCGTAAATCGTGCCATCCGTTGCCGGATATTGTAACAATGCGCCAAATATCGGTTGTTCAAACTCGAAGGTTTGATGGTTGCCAATGATGACTTCAATACCCAAAGGTTTTGCGCGAGTTTGGATAACTTCAATGGTTTGAGGATGACAGGAATTGGAGATAAAAAAGGCATTTGCTTTAGTTTTGCACAAGCCATAACTCATACTCATCGCTTCGGCGGCGGCGGTGCTTTCATCGAGTAAGGAGGCATTGGCAATTTCCAGACCAGTAAAGTCAATTATCATGGTCTGGAAGTTAAGTAATGCTTCTAGGCGTCCTTGGGCAATTTCGGCTTGATAGGGCGTGTAAGCAGTATACCAACCGGGGTTTTCCAGAATGTTGCGTTGGATGACGGGTGGGGTGATACAGTCGTGGTATCCCATGCCGATGAATGACCGGAATACTTGGTTTTTTGAGGCGATTTCTTTGAGTTGGGCTAATGCGCTATACTCGCTTTGCGCTTGAGGTAATTGTAGCGGTTGAGCGAGGCGAATCGCAGGAGGGACGGCTTGATTAATCAAATCGTCGAGGGTGGAGTAACCCAAAACTTTGAGCATTTGCTCGATGTTATCGCCACTGGGTCCAATGTGCCGTTTTATGAAAGAATCGGTAGGGGTAACGCTTGTTTGTTTTGAGTCAACAAGGCTCTGAGCGTTTTGGGTTTCGTGGTTAACGGGGATATCTAGATTACGCATATCATACCGATTCTATTAAAGGGCTGTGGTGCGTCAGGTATTTCTAGGATTGGCGCAACCACTTATTATTTTGTAACAAACCTTCGGAAATAGCTCGATGAAGGTTGTGCGTGGTTGCGCTTTGCGATCGCATCGCGCAAGCCCTTTGGGCTTATAGCTAATCCTCTATACTTCAGAAATGAAAATCGTCATTCCCCTTCCACATCAGCACGATACTCACGCGCTGATAGTGTCTCTCCCAAATCTTCACCGTCGTTAATGCGTACCTTTAAGAACCACCCTTCACCGTAGGGGTCTTCTGAAATCAGTTCGGGAGATGCGATCATAGCCTCATTACGTTCAATTACCGTACCAGATATGGGCGCATACATATCCTCAACCGCTTTTACTGATTCAATTGTGCCAAAGCTTTCGCCCTTTTCCAAAGCATCGCCAATATCTGGCAGTTCCAAGAATACAATGTCTCCGAGTTGGTCAACGGCAAAGGCACTAATGCCAAGGGTAGCAATTTCACCCTCAAGTCTTACATACTCATGGGTATCGAGATATTTTAAATCTTCAGGATATTCAAATGCCATAATCCGTCCTCACTACACAATCGAGCTAAGTGTACAACGTCTTTTCTCGTTGTATTCAGCGCAATAGAATACAACAGGTTGCAAAAGTAGAATAGTGGATAAACAAACCCTTAAACGGCTGCTGATTGGTGACTTTACTTTTAAACGACTCGTGAGATCCCTACTCTTCATCTACGCTTTCTTTTGCTTGTACGTTTTCTTTACCGCAGACGCCAAAATCTTTTTACCTCAACCCTCCACATATCAAGACACTAAGGACATTATTAAGATCACCACTTTTGATCAACTCCAACTTTCAGCAGTTTATCGCTCAAATCCAGCAGCTAAGTACACAATTTTGTATACTCATGGCAATGCTGAAGATTTGGGAGATATCGAGCCAGTCTTACAAAAACTGCAAAGTCTTGATTTTAACGTTTTTGCTTACGATTATCGCGGCTATGGCACAAGTCAGGGAACACCTTCTGAAGGCAATGCCTATCGAGATATTGATACAGTTTATAATTATTTAACCCAGAAATTGCGCGTGCCAAGTCAACGAATTATTGCTTATGGACGTTCAGTTGGTGCAGGTTCGGCGGTTGATTTGGCTTTTCGTAAACCGCTTGGGGGTTTGATTTTAGAAAGTGCCTTTACTACGGCGTTTCGAGTAATAGTTCCGTTCCCAATTTTGCCCTTTGATAAATTCCCCAATATCAACAAAATTAAAAAAGTAAATTGTCCGGTGTTGGTAATGCATGGAAAAGCGGATGATACGATTCCTTTCTCCCACGGACAACAACTTTTTGCGGCAGCGAAACAACCCAAACTCTCTCTTTGGGTAGATGATGCGGGACACAACGATTTTATGTGGGTTGCGGGTCAGCGATATGCAGACACTTTAGGCAACTTCGTTCAACTCGTCCAGTCTCAGTAAAGATGTTCGCTGGAATGTCTTTACAATTAAATAGAGGGACGATTTTTTGAACGATAGAAGGGCTTTTTAACAACAATAGCGGGATAAGATTTGCCGCGAATTTCTACTTCTAGTTTCTGCCCAATTTTCGATAACTTCGTGGGAACATAAGCCAGGGAAACAGGTTTTCCTAATGTTGGTGATAGCGTCCCACTTGTGACTTCTCCAACAACTTGATCCTCGTAAATTACAGGGTAGCCATGACGGGCAATATAACGTCCTTGCATTTCTATTCCAACGAGGCGTTTTTTTACCCCATTCGCTTTTTGTTCTTCCAACACCGAGCGTCCGATAAAATCACCTTTGGTGTCAAGATGAACCACCCAGCCTAAACCCGCTTCTAAAGGAGTGGTTGTATCATTAATATCTTGCCCATAAAGTGCCATTGCCGCTTCGAGTCGCAAGGTATCTCTTGCCCCTAAACCGCAGGGTACAACCCCAGAAGTAAAAAGACTTCGCCACAAATTTACCCCAACTTCGGGAGTGACCATAACTTCAAACCCATCTTCACCTGTGTAACCCGTCCGTGCGATAAAAGCGGGTTGCCCTAAAATAGTTGTTTCTAGATGTCCAAACGCTTTAATTGGTATTAAATCTTCCTCAATAAATGGCTGAAGATAACTAACAGCTTTTGGTCCTTGTAGGGCAATTAAAACGTTTTCTTTGGAGAGGTCATGTAAATTAACCAAATCTGCTTCTAAATTTCCCGCCAACCAAGCTTTATCTCTCGTACGAGTAGACGCATTAACAATCATCATCCCCCCTTGTTCGCCCGTTTCATCTTCACCTTGGTAGTAAAAAATAATGTCATCAATAATGCCAGCGTTGGGATTTAACAACACTGTATATTGAGCTTCACCGGGTTGCAAGCGTGTCAAGTCGGAAGGGACTAGCGGTTGCAAATTCTCCAAAAGTTGCTTACCTTTTAAGGCAAATTTACCCATGTGGGAGATATCAAACATTCCGGCTGATGTCCGTACTGCCTCATGTTCCTGTCCAATACCGATGTACTGGACGGGCATTTCCCAACCGGAAAAGGCAGTCAGGCGGGCTTTTTGTTCTAGTGCCAGTTGATATAAAGGAGTACGGGCAAGAGGAGTTGTAGTTTGATGGTTTAATTCTTCTGACTTAGCCACAGATCTTCTTGGGTTGGTGAGTATCTTTTATGGTACTTCTCCTCTCTGAATAAGGGCATATATCCGTGCTATTTTACTTAGAAATAGCCATCTGTTGATGCTCAATTTTAGTGCCCAAAAGCTTCAGGAATTCGGCTAACCAACTGGGATGAGCCGGCCAGGCGGGTGCTGTTACAAGATTACCATCAACCATCGCCTCATCCGCTGGGATATGAGCATACAGCCCACCCGCACGAGTGACATCGGGACCACAAGCGGGGTAAGCGGTGCAACTTTTGCCTTCAAGAACACCAGCGGCGGCTAGAACTTGTAAACCATGACAAATAGAAGCGATCGGTTTATTAGTTTGGGCAAAGTGACGGGTAATTTCTAAGACTTTCTCATTGAGGCGGATATATTCTGGCGCGCGACCTCCAGGAATTACTAAGGCATCATAATTCTCAGCAACTACTTCCTCAAAGGTAGCGTTTAATTTGAAGTTATGACCGGGTTTTTCGCTGTAAGTTTGGTCGCCTTCAAAGTCATGGACAGCCGTGCGGACTGTTTCCCCAGCTTTCTTATCAGGACAAACAGCATCAACGCGATGTCCTACCATCTGCAACGCCTGAAATGGTACCATCACTTCATAGTCTTCAACAAAGTCCCCAACGAGCATTAAAATTTTCCTTCCAGTCATTTTTTTAGCTCCTTAAATTGTGTAATGTCTTTTTTTGCTGTGTTATATTCTACAGTTTATCTTACTTCCAAAAATTTATGAGTTTGTAAACTCATTCGCCATTCGGGGTGCTGTAAAATATACTGAAAAATCAGGGCTTGACTGCTTAGATGGGAATTCCATTCGGGTTGTAAATACTTTAAGGTTTGCTCAGATACTTTGGCTGCTTGTTGTTCTGCCCATACCAAATCATTCGATTTAACTACAACAATTTTGAGTTCTGAAGCGTGGGGATAAATACTTGCTAAAGGTGGCTTGAATCGCTTCGGAGAAAGTGTGATCCAGTCAAAATAACCACTCAACGGGTAGGCGCCGGATGTTTCTAAATGTACTCGCAATCCTGCCGCGTGCAGAGATAAAGTTAAAGGATTCAAATCGTGCATTAAAGGTTCGCCGCCGGTGATGACGACAATGGCAGGCATAGCAGCTAGCGCTTCTTGGGTCAACTCTACGACACTACGCTGGGGATGATGTTCAGGATTCCAAGATTGTTTCGTATCGCACCAAGGACAGCCAACATCACACCCTCCCAACCGGATAAAAAAGGCACTAACTCCCGTACTCGCGCCTTCTCCCTGAATTGAGTGAAAGGTTTCTACTACAGGAAGGGGAACTGATTCGGAACAAATTTGTTCAACTGTTTTGTTGGTTAGGGTTGGGTTCGTAATCAATTGTGGCTCTCCTAGATTAATTTTTAAGGGCAATAAAATTGAATTAAGGAAGTTTGTAACTAGCCACCCGCATAACTAGTTCTCCCTGACGCGGATCGCGGCTAAACACAAATGCACCTTCCTCTTTTTCCCCACTAGCTAAAAAGTCAATTTGTTGTTCACCTGACTCCTCCACTTCGCCATTGATTCGGAGTTCAGCAATAACCTGAACAGACTCGACTGTCTCGCCACCAGTATTTGTAATTGCAAAAGGAACATAAAACTGTCCCGGTACTTGCCGAATCTCACTAGGGCGCGTTACAGATAACACAGGAGGTTGATTTTTTTGAGTAAACCATTTGTAAATAACAAGTCCAATAATACTCGCCAAAATTAACAACGCAATACTAAATGTTATCCACTCGGCGGGTGAACGCGGCGTCTTTTGTTCCAGGGAAGATGTCTCGGTGTCGTTCATATCGCAATCCGTCCGGCTGCACCGCCAATACTTGCAGGTAGCCCAAGTAACAGTGTGTAACTTAACCACAATGTCCACGGGTCTTCAAATGTTAATCGGCTGAAAAAAAACAACATAAATGCAGTTGCCAAAAGTGATAATAAATAAGATGCCACTGTCTCGCTAATTGGACGTTGAAAAATCCCTTTTTGCTGATGGCGTTTTTTCTGAGTAGTAAAGCCAGCCTCGAAAACAATGCCATAGGAAATTATAAGTGAGGCGACAATAATGGCTAGAAGTTCTAGCGGTGAGGCAGCGGCATCTAGCATGGGAATCTCGTCAGTTGGGGCAATACTAAAGGCGATAATTGTTGCCCCAATTAAAGTTGCGGCAATATCAGTGAGGGTGGCGTTGAGGCTGTCGTCATCTGTTTTCTTTTTAGAATCATCATCGCTATCAGAAAATGACCAGCGATCGCCACTCAAAAATCCATCCGCCAAAGCCGCACCCAGGGCAAAGGGAACGCTTTCTAAGATTAATTTTCCCAAAGCTTCGTTTAAGGAGGTTCCTATTTTAATCTCGCCCAACAAAATTAGGAGAGATGTAGCGCAAACAATGCCAATTGTCATGGCTTCAACGCTGTCGATTACGTTATCCAGGAATTGCTGATTTTTAGTTTTACGAAATCCAGCAGTGCGATTGAGGAGGAAAACAATAATAAAAGTAGTGAAAAGAATTGCCAGCATAATTGGTGGCGATAGCTGAGAGCCAATCCACCACACTTCCATTGTATAAAGCAGCGGAATGCCGAACAAGAAGCCACCAGAAGCACCACGAATAAAGTCGTCAAACTGATGTGACCAGGCATTGGCAGGTTGATGTTTTTTTCGACGGGTGCGTGCCATAAGTGGAAAACCCTATACGACTTTTTGGCGGCTTCGAGAGGAGAAATTTTTTAGTAATTGCGGCTCTGAGCAGGTGAAAATGGAAGTGCGGACAATAATTGTATTGTTATATACATCAAATAGTATCAAACCTTAAGGGTCTGGTACTTCTGTCTGTATCAAGATTGACAATTAAAAAATCTAATGAAGTTTCAAGGGCTGAAAGTTTTTCGGACGCCGTTTCTACTGCTGTTGTTCAATGCACAAGTGATGCCAGGATTGGCAACGATGAACCTAAAAGCTTTGCCCAGGCAAGCTTCGGCGTCCCTTTGTCAGGCACAACTCCCAGGTGCGATTGATGCGGTGATTAATCGTCCGCAATTTCGCCGCGCCCGCTGGGGTATCTTAATTGAACCTTTATCACCTGCCACGACTCGCCCCCTCTACAGTCATGATGCTGAACGCTACTTTATCCCCGCCTCGAATGTAAAGTTACTAACAACGGCGGCAGCTTTGCGTCAACTGGGGGCAAATTTCCGGATTCGGACATCAGTTTATCAGGTAGGTACGGCGTCGTTGCGGGTGGTGGGACGTGGCGATCCGAGTTTAACCGCTACCCAGTTAAGAGATTTGGCGCAACAACTGAAACGTCAGGGCATTCGGAATGTGCAGCAACTGATTGTTGATGATGGTTATTTTCAAGGGGATAAGATTAATCTGACTTGGGACTGGGGGGATGTGCAGTCGGATTATGGCACATCAGCTAATAGTTTGATTTTGAATCAAAATGCTGTGGAATTAAGGTTATCCCCGCAACAAGTGGGGCAACCGTTGCGAGTGACTTGGGCTGATGCGATCGCTTCTTCACAGTGGCAAGTGGAAAACAATTCCCTAACCGAAGCGGCAGCAACACCAAATTCTGTAGCGGTTACGGCGGTTTTGGGGCAGCCGTTGTTGCAAATTAAGGGTCAGCTTGCCGTTGATGCCCAACCAGAGGTGATTGGGTTGCCTGTGCTTAATCCTGCCCAGTATTTTTTAGAATATTTCCGAGAAGTATTGACAGCTCAGGGAATTAAGGTGGTACAAGCGTCTGTGGGAACAAATACAGGCACGATAAGTGAACGGGAGGTTGCCACTGTTGAGTCGCCATCCCTGGCAAAATTGTTAGTAGAAACCAATCAGGAAAGTAATAATCTTTATGCGGAGGTTTTGTTACGGACGTTGGGTGCGGTTGTTCGCGGTGACACCACGGAACTTGGTGTTAAGAAGATCAAAGACACATTAACCGCTTTAGGAGTTAATCCCGAAAGCTATGTTTTAGCAGATGGTTCAGGGTTATCACGGCAAAACTTGGTGAGTCCAGAAGCGATCGCTCAAACGCTCAAACGCATGGCACAAACGCCTGAAGCCTCAATTTACCGTGCTTCTTTACCTACCGCTGGTGTTAATGGTACTCTCGTGCGGCGCTTTCTGAACACATCGGCTCTCGGTAATCTTCAGGCAAAAACTGGTACATTAACAGGTGTTTCAGCCTTATCCGGTTATTTAAATGTTTCTGGCTATCAACCTTTGGTGTTCAGCTTGATGGTGAATCAATCAGACCAATCTCCGGCAATACAGCGTCAGGCGATCGATGAAATTGTTTTGTTGCTAACTCGCCTGCGTTCTTGTTGAGTTTGTTACGGTAAAAAGATCCTTTAGCTTGATGATGTCGTGCCTCAAAAAAGACTTTTCTACCAATTTCCTCAATGCTTGCTACAGATACTTTTCTTGCTCCTCCCCTTTATAAGGGGGTTGGGGTCGAGCTGTAGCGCCAGAAAAGGGAATTGATATTAAATACACAAGGTGCAGGAGTCAAAGATTTTCATCCTGCCTATTTTCAGAATCATGTAAACTGCACTAAAAATTTAAACCTCTATGAGCCGTTGTTGAGCGAGGGTAAAATCATTGTGCTTATCTTATTAATTTGCAAGTTTTATGTAACCGATGCTCTTGTTTGAGCGCTCAATCTTATGAACGACAACTGTAGAAGCCTCTTGCACTCTGTCTCTATAAAACTTACATTTGTTAAAGTTTAGCTCGTGTTTAAAGAGAATAAGGTATATGAAGATTTAGTGAAGGCAAGTTGAGCAACAACAGCGATCGGTAAAGCCCCCCTAACTCTAGAGAATTAAAGCCCTATCATAAGGTGAATCTACTCTAACAACTATGAGGATAACCACATGAATAAACTATCTTCTGAAGCTAAAGCCATGCGCGCACGCATTATTAATTGGCAGTCTCCTACCGTAGACGATTTAAAAAGTATTCGCACCGTTGAACAGATGGGAGAACAACTGTTAGACGCTATTTTGTTATATTGCCCCAATAACCATGAGCGCTCTGAAGCCCTCGACTCTTTGGAAGTTTTGCTCACTTGGACAAGAAAATCAATCATCCGGGGAAATGGAATTGACCAATGACAACTAGCTACTAATCTAATTGTGTAACTATGAGGTCGGAGCCACGGCATCGGGAAAATAATGCTCTAAAACCGGCTTTCTTAGATGCTTGTTTGCTTACCTTTTTGATGACTAGTGATAATCATTGGTACTCCCCCGGCAGGTGTTAGGGTGATGCCACGGCGTACAGGCAGGACTTTCCGGGTATCAGCAAGTACTAGTTTAAAGTTTGAAAGCACTGTTGCTAAAACCAGTTTCATTTCAAATTGAGCAAATGCCATCCCAATACAGCGACGGTTCCCACCACCGAAGGGAAAATATTCGTAGGGTGCAAATTGACGTTCGAGAAAACGCTCTGGTTTAAATTGCTCAGGTTCTGGGTATAAATCGGAACGATGGTGGGTTAAATAAATACAAGGCGCCAGTATTGTACCCGGTTCAAAATGGTCGCCCATTATTTCAATTGGGGACTTGACAATTCGCACAAAGGTAAATAGTAGAATTGGGTAAATTCGCAGCGTTTCTGAGCAAACGGCGTTTAAATAAGGAAGTCGGGCAATGTCTGTTGGTTCGGGCTGATCACCCAGGGTTTCCAGTTCTTTGAGTAGTTTATCGCGAACCTCTGGGAGTTGGTGAATCCAGTAAAATGCCCAAGCTAAGGCAGAAGCTGTGGTTTCATGTCCGCCAAACAGCAGAGTCATCAACTCATCGCGTAACTCAATATCGCTCATCGGTTGACCGTCTACGTCACAAGCTGACATCATTAAGCTCAGGATGTCTTCACCCGAATTGTGATTTTGTTGGCGACGTTCCTGAATTTCAGCGTAAAGTAATTGGTCAATTTGCTGTCTTAAACGCAGAAAACGCCCCCACGGACTCCAAGCACCCCAGTCTTGTTGGAGGAAGCCAAAAAACAGCAGGCTGGAACTTAATGGGGAGTTAAAGGCATTGAGCCACAAAGTCAGGAGTTGTCTGAGTTTCTGGTAACGCTCTC
This sequence comes from uncultured Coleofasciculus sp., assembly GCA_902805485.1. GTDB lineage: Bacteria > Cyanobacteriota > Cyanobacteriia > Cyanobacteriales > Coleofasciculaceae > CADCTM01. The sequence continues at coordinate 18,069 of CADCTM010000829.1, forward strand.
CTTCATCAATGCCAAAAACCGCTCTGATAATTACTCGCAAGGAGATTTCTTGCATGGCGGAATGGATCGGTTGAACGTTGCCAACTGTCCACTCGTTCATTACTTGCACGGTAATATCACAAATTATCTTACCGTAAGCCCGCATCCGTTCCCCATGAAACGGGGGTGTTATGAGTCGTCGTTGGGAGGCGTGGCGCTCTCCATCGAGGCGAATTAGCGAGTTTTCTCCCATAATCGGCTCTAAACTCTTATTCAGCTCCCCTGTCGTAAACTGATGAGGGTCAGCATTGAGAACTTGCTGGATTGCTTTGGGGTGGCTTAAGACGACGATAGGGGGAAAGCCAAGCGATCGCATTGTAAAACAATCTCCATATTGCGATCGCGCTTTTTCTAAATATTCGAGTGGACGCGCAATTCCCTGAATTGTCTGGAGAATTATGGGAGTTTTTGGTCCGTCGGGGAGTTTCGCTACAGTTTTGCTGATATTTTCGGGAAGTGTTGTCATTATTAATTATCCTGTTTTGCGGCTAATTGAGTAATAGTAGAAATCGTTTACTTCCTCGCCTATTCTAATTCTTAAGAGCGCTGCTGGCGAGTGAGTAGAGTATATAATTGCCCGTTATAATTAGCGAACCTGGCTTCATTTTGTGCGTGACGCTGTAGTATTGATGAGTTTGCTTAAAAGTGCATTGCTCTTGCCTCGACTCATTAGCAACTTTTTTACGAAGTTTGATGATGGCATCAATAATCGCTTCCGGTCTTGGAGAACAACCGGGCAGATAAACCTCCACCGGATTAACTTATCGACGCCTCAAACTACGGTTGGCGAATTAGCGTTGAGCATCCTTCCTATAATTGTACAAGCCCCCATGGCGATTACATACTGGGGTGCTGGCATTTGTTCATAAAGTCGCACCAAGGCATCAGCCATTTTGCTCGTAATCGTGCCTGCGCTAATAATAACGTCGGCAGGGCGGGGACTCGCTCAAGGTTTAAAACCGAACCCTTCAAAGTCAAATAGAGAACCCAGATAAGAGGCAAATTATATAAAGCAGCAAGTTGTACAAAACATTAATAGCCACAATCTAGAAAGTCGCACCCAACTGTAGAGATAATTAACCGTTGTTATGATAATTTTTTCGATAAATCTTGATTGATTTTGGGGTGTTAGATCGGGTTGAGTAATGTTGTTTATTCTTAACTCGTGAGTCTGATCTAATTGTAGAGAAATTCATATTTGCGTCAGGCTCCTTTTTCTTAATTGCAACATCCGCATTGCTGGGACTTCTTAATTAAGAAGCTAATTCCAGTATGTGCAAACTATCAGGTTTGTGCCAGTAAAGATCAAGGTTTTAAGGTGCTAACTTAAGGAGTTGTGTTTCCAAGTAAAAGGGGGCATCAAACGATGCCCCCATATCTTAATCTGATTGTCATCTTTAAGATTCAGCAGATTATGCTAAATCAAACAGCAAAATCTCGGCATCAGTTGTCGCTTCAATCACGACTTCTTCTTCCTCACTAATTGCAGCTCCATCACCTTTATCAAGTGGTAAATTATTCAGAATAACTTGACCCCGAGCTACCTGAACCCAAGCGTGACGCTGAGGCTTTAGAGTATGAACTATACGTTGACTTGGTTCCAAAACCGCCGCATATAATTCTACATCTTGATGAACGGTGACAGCCCCGTTTTGCCCTTCTTTGGCAGCAACTAAATGTAGTTTTCCAGGTTTCTTTGCAACTTCAAAAGTACGCTGTTCGTAACTGGCTGCTAGTCCCTCTGTTTCTGGCAAAATCCAAATTTGGAGTAAGTGAACTGAATCAATTTTTGAGTGATTGAATTCACTATGCTGAATGCCCGTACCTGCACTCATCCGCTGGATTTCACCTGGTTTAATGATTGAGCCAGTACCGATACTATCTTTATGCTCTAGTGCCCCTTCTAACACGTAGGTAATGATTTCCATATCCTTATGTCCGTGAGTGCCAAAACCTGCACCCGGACTAACGCGGTCTTCATTAATAACCCGCAACGCCCGAAATCCCATATGCTTGGGGTTGTAATAGTTTGCAAATGAAAATGTGTGGTAAGTATTGAGCCAACCGTGATTCGCGTGACCTCGATCTTCGGATTTTCTAATTGTTATCATGTTCTCCTCCTAATTGAAGAGTAGTGATCTAAAATCCCTTCTAGGAATGCCCCTGGCTGTAAATTTATGGCTGTATTTTTCCTATAGTTAAA
>CADCTM010000829.1:20320-23895 GCA_902805485.1 uncultured Coleofasciculus sp.
GAATCACGGTTGGCTCAATACTTACCACACATTTTCATTTGCAAACTATTACAACCCCAAGCATATGGGATTTCGGGCGTTGCGGGTTATTATTACAAGTATGCACTTTAAAGTAAGATAGTACCCAAAAAGATACTATGGAAGTAAAAGTAGTAGATATCCAGAGGGCGAATTGTCCTGTGGAAAGAACTCTGGAGGTGATTGGTGGGCGCTGGAAAGTTTTAATCCTCCGGGAGTTGTTTCCAGGGTTAAAGCGTTTTGGTCAACTCCACCGCGCGTTGAACGGTATTACCCAAAAGATGCTCACGCAACAACTGCGGGAACTGGAGGAAGATGGCATTATCTATCGAGAGGTTTATTTACAAGTTCCCCCAAAAGTGGAATATTCTTTAACGCCGTTGGGCGAAAGTCTCAAACCGATCCTTGACTCAATGCACGACTGGGGCATGAGGCATCTAGGGGAACAAAATAAATGATGTTATTCAGGTTGACACTTGATAGTAAAATAATATTGAGTTGGATTGAGCGCTATCAATACTTTTTTAGCAAAGACTGGCACTTCTTATCGAGTGACAAATTTTGAACATTAATAAATTATGGCTAAGTTATCTCTCTAAACTGAGCTTAATTACCAGAGAATGCTCTTTTAATTCTACGTTTTGCCAAGCTAAACGATTGGATGTTGGCATCATTAATTAGTCGAAAAACGTCTATTCTTGGAACAATGTATAAACTTATTTCCCGAATTCGAGGGATTTGCAGTGCCAAGCATCATCGCTATTATCAACGGTAAGGGAGGCGTTGGTAAAACAACTACGTCAGTAAACCTCGCAGCAGTGCTTTCGGCTCAAAGACGTGTCCTCCTTGTTGATACCGATCCTCAAGGTTCTGCGACTTGGTGGAGCGAGCGTGGAGACAAAAGTATGGGGTTTGACTTGGCTCAAGAGACAGGTTCAGCACTCTTGAGTCGTTTACAAAACATGGACGGCTATGATTTAGCGGTAGTAGATACACCGCCAGCACTAGGTTCTGAGGCATTGGCAGCGGTTATTGCAATCGCGGATTATCTGGTTTTGCCTACGCCGCCAGCACCGATGGACTTGGTTGTACTAATTGAAACCGTCAGAAAGGTGATTGAACCCGTTGGCACCGCCTATCGGGTGCTATTAACGCGGGTGGACTCCCGCCGTCTCAAAGAAACCCAGGAGGCTCAAAACACACTCCGGGAATTGGGCATTCCGGCTTTCCATACTTTTATCCGGGCTTATAAAGCTCATGAACAAGCGGCACTCGAAGGCATACCGATTACGCAATGGCGAGGGGAAAATGCTCTGTTAGCGCAAGCCGACTACTGCCGCGTGGCAGATGAACTAAAACGTGATTGGGGACTTAAATAATGGCTAAAAAAAGTTTGACAGACTTGTTACGGGAAGAGGTAGAAAAATCTCCCAGCCTCGAACCTGAAAAAGTCGAAGAAACCACCGATGATGAAATAAGAGATCTAAACACTGAAGCTGTAGAGCAATTACCCATGAATACCCCCGCCAAAACTAGTGCTAAACAATCAATTCCGACGAAAGCCGAGTTGGAAGCGCAGATAACCCAGCTAAAAGCCGCCCTGGAGGAAGCCCAACAAAAACCTCACGAGGAACCTTTTGCCCAGTTGAAAGATGATTTGGAAGAAGCTTACCGAAAAGAAGGCGCTCTTCAACAACAAGTTAGTGACTTACAGTCGGATTTACAACATTACAAGAAATCTGTACATAAGCTTGAGAAAGAGCTAGATAAAGTAGATAACCTCAAGACCGAGTTGGAACAAGCAAAAAAAGCCGCTTTTCAACTTGCAGAAGCAAACGAAAAGCTACTTCAAGAACTTAACACTCTCAAAAAGGGAGGCTCGGAAATTCAAAAAGGGCCAGGGCACGAGATTATTTATCATGCACCAGACAGACCGATTCAAAAAGACAGTGATAAGCCGGGTGATTTTGCCAAGACAAGTTGGCTGCTGTAGGAAAGAAAAGCCGAAAATTTGTACTAAGTTACTTTTTTAAAGCAATATATCTGACCTCATAACAGGTCTTATTCGTAGGATTGGTTACAAAAAAAATCCCTCGGACATTTGAAGAGTTTCTTTGTCCGAGGGATTTTTTGTTACAAGCTAACTGGATAGTGCGTTAAGCTGGCTTGGCTTGCGCTCTTTGCTCTAGGAGGCGCATAATTGAGCCTTTTTCCAACAGTCCTACGAGTACACCATTTTCACGAACAACGGGTAGTTGAGTAATCTGTTCTTTTTCCAACAACATGATCACATCCAACAGCGATTGATCGGATTGAACGGTTGTAGAGACGACAGGCTGCATTAATTCTCTGACGGAAGTATTCGGCCAATTGGATGTGGGAATATTTTTCATGTCCTCCACAGCGATTGCACCGAGTAATTGACCGTCTTCATCAGTGACTAAAAACTTATGCCATTGGGCTTTGCCGATGATGTAATTGTTGGCAAACTCCCGCAGAGATAAGTCCACTGAGACAACCGGACTATTAGGAATAACAGCATCTTCTGCTTTCAGGGCAGTTAGTTTTTCTTGCACTTTAGCAGACTGTGCCGAGCGTCCGGCATTTTGTAACAAGAACCAACCAATTAATAGCGTCCAGATACTGCCAACATTGCTGATTCCGAGAACTGAAAGTAGCCCAATTGCGATCGCAATCCAACCGACAACTTGACCGGCACGACTGGCAAAAACAACGCCTTTATAGGCATTACCCGTAATCTTCCAAACCAAGGACTTGAGGATATTACCGCCATCCAAAGGTAAGCCGGGAATCAAGTTAAATAGGGCTAAAATTAAGTTTATCGAGGCGAGGATTTGCAAAATCGCGGCAACGGGTCCCCAGATGCCTGTACCGACGCCAATCGCGGTGAAGAGGGCAAATAGTAGTAAACTAACCGCAGGACCTGCGATCGCGATCCAAAATGCTTGTCCTGGAGTTTCGGCTTCTTTATCCAAGCTTGCTAAACCGCCAAACAGAAAAAGCGTGATCGAGTTAACTTTAATTCCTTGCCGCATTGCCACGAAGCTATGTCCCAATTCATGAGCTAAGACCGAGGCAAACAATAATAATGTAGATATAAATCCCAAAATTAAAGGCAATATACCGCCCAAGCCTGTAAATACACCTGCAAGTTGTAAAGTTCCCAAGCCTAAAACTAAAAACCAGGATGGATTTACATAAAAGGGAATTCCAAATAAATTACCAACTCGAATACTGCCGTTCATATTAGCTACCTCTATATTATCTACAAGGCGTTTTGGTAGTTTCGTCTTATGTATCTATCGTAACGAAATGTAAAAGCTAGTATCATCTTGCTATGGTCGTAAAATCCGTCCCCAGGGGTTCGGTTTTGGGAATAGATATTTTCCGGCAGTATCCTCCATAGTATCTGCATAATAAAATAAGCAGTACTCCTATGCTTGAAGTGCCGCTGATTTCTTTCTTCAAAAAGTATTGCAAAATTAATAATCAACTACTAGGATTATGACTAACTTCCAAACCCATATTGTCCGCTC
>CADCTM010000830.1 GCA_902805485.1 uncultured Coleofasciculus sp.
ATGCAACTTACTAACTACTTCCCGGTATTTTTTCGTGAGAATTACAAAATTATCGTGCTTCTTTTTCGGAGGATTTTTCCGGTGATAGCGAGCTAAATTTGCAATGACTTCAATCTCTGTTTCAGTGTATCCCAATAACTCACCATTGCGAATTAAATAGTAAGAATGCTTGTGGTGCGCCGAATGACTGACGTACAAACCGCAGTTGTGCAGAATCGCGGCTGCCCACAGCAACTCGCGTTCTTCGCTGCCCCAATTGTGCAGAATTCCTTGAGTTTGGTCGAATAAATTGAGCGCAAATGCTGCCGTTCTTTCGCTTTGTTCTAAATTGACTTGATATTTGTTAGCCATGTGCAGAATGCTGCGCTGCCGGATTGAACCTTGATAGCGCCAGCAGTTTTCAATCAAACCGTGCGCCAGCATCCAGTCAACAATTACCCCTTGTCTCAGAGAGCGAGCGCAACCTAACTCAGCCACAAACTGGCTGAGTTAGGTTGCGAATTAAAGCCTTAATACTGCCGACATGAAACCAGCAGAAAGTTGGGGATTCATTGCCAAATTCTAGTGTAGCTAGCTCTACATTTGCCGTCTAAATTAACTGCAACTGGCTCAAAGCCTCATCCATTCATATAACTCAGCAGAATTTTATGAGCCTTTGTTTAAATCTCAAACACTGTCGTGCAGAGGCTTTGAGAGTTTTTGGAGATGTCTCTTGTGGTCAAAACCTTTCATACACTAGCGTTCATTGCCTAGTGCGCCAAGCGTACTGGCTTCTGGCTGCTTTTACTTCATCTTTCTTTACACAGCAGTGTTTATTTATGTCGGACTACTTAATGTCTTTATTGAGTGAATATACAAAAGTACGTCTTTTCTCCTGCAGGTATGGAAATTAGTTACAGGCAATAGTTTTACATCAAGACAAGAAAAGTCTAACCGTGCCATTCTCTACTCGCTATTCAACACTAATCGTAAAGTTTTATTACAAAAAAAATCAAAAATTCAGAGCAGTTTATGATGGATACATAGTGAGCTCAAGTCAAGCGAGTGTAACGCATTTATAAACTTTTGCTTACTATGTGGAATTCGCGTGCATCTGTACAGGAGAACAAAGTAATTACCACTTAGAAAAAAAGC
>CADCTM010000831.1 GCA_902805485.1 uncultured Coleofasciculus sp.
CTGCGACCATTTGCCCCAAACTCGACATTTTTTCCGCTTGAATCAGTTGGACTTGAGTGCGCTTTAATTTATCTAAAGAACAGTTGAGTTCTACTGCCTGCTCTTGAGTCTTTTGGAGTAATTGAGCCTGCTGTAAGGCAATTCCTAACTGCGTACCAATTTGAACCACGACCTTGATTTCGCCTTCACTCCAACAACGAGAACCAGAGTTTTGATAAGTTGCGAGTAATCCCCAAAGTTTATTGCCAAAGAAGATAGGAACAATAAGATAGGCTTTGGCTTGAAATCCTTCTAAAAGGTTGATATAACAGTTATTAAAATTAGTATTATAAATATCTTCAACGGCTCGGTAATTGGCGCCTTTACTGTAGATTCCTCCCTGAGTTCTTTGTAGATAAGTGTCTTGCACCAAGTCAGGTTCGTCCCAGGTTTTAATCGTGCAATTTTCGTATTCTAGAGCCTTCTCTGTTAGCTGTTGGTCATTCTTTTGTTGGGCTACTAAACTTATCCAACCCTGCCCTACTGACTCGGCGACAAATTCGCCACTCCAGTCAGGATTGAAACGATAAATGGCAACGCGATCGCATTTTAATACTTGCCGCAGTTCTCGAGTTGTCGCACAAAATATTGTGTTAATATCTAGTGTGCGGCGCATCCGTTGCAGAACATGAGCGATCGCCTTTTCTCGTATAACATTGTCCCGTAGAGCAACTTCAGCCCGTTTGCGATCGGTAATATCAGTAGATGTCCCAATAACTTGCTTGACTGTGCCATCAGGATTCCTCTCAAACACGGTTTCTAGAGTAAGCAAAGTCCGCCATTCTCCTTGAGCATTTCTTACCCGGTAATCGATTTCAAAAACCTCATCATCTGTCGCTGTTTTCCATTGTTTTAGATGCTCTGGAAATCTTGCCAAGTCGTCAGGGTGAACAATTCTTTGCAGTAGTGCTGAACCCATCGCTTGCATCTCTTCTGGGGTATAGCCTAAAACAGCGGCAAGTTCTCGATTAAAATAGACATTGCGCTGTTCAACATGGTCGTAAATGTACCAAAGATTGGGAGAAGCATTAGCAATTCGTTCAATAAAATGCTTGCTTTCTCGGATCTGCTGTTCAGCTTGTTTGTCTTT
>CADCTM010000832.1 GCA_902805485.1 uncultured Coleofasciculus sp.
CCAATACCGCTACAAAGAAGCAACACGCCTTGCCTGTTTAAAGCGTCAAATTCCCTACCTCGATGTGTTTGACACCTGGATGAATCGGGGGACTGATTGGTGTAACAAGCATCTGTGTAAAGATGGGCTTCATCCCAATGTCGCTGGTTATCAGGCATTACTGCAAGATGTCTTGAATTGGGAACCTTTAACGCACCTATCTACCTCAGTTTAGCGACAGCCTAGACTTTCGCGCGTCGCCACACCGGTTATAGAATTAACGCCACTGGCACGTTCGCAGAATAATGACACTTGATAGCGATCAATAATAGCATCTGTAAAATCAGCGCCAGTGATGTCAGCATCGTAAAAGCGACTGCGTGACAGAATCGCGTCCGTAAAATTAGCATTAGTTAGATTCGCATTATCTAACGTCACACGATCTACCAGCGCCGCCGTCAGATTAGCATCAGCAAGATTTGCCCCCAACATCACACCCTTAGTGAGGATAGCGCTAGTCAGGTTAGAGCCTTGAAAATTAGTACCCCGCATTTCTGCTGAGACAAACGTACCACCAACTAAATCACTGTGGGAAAAGTCACGATTCGTTAAATCAGTATTCGTGTAATTAATAGTATTGTCTTGAGCAGAAACAGGAGTGGCACTTAACATCACCCACAGTACAGCCAGACTAATTGCAAAAACTAGTCTGAGTAACGGTTGCAGGAAGGTTTTAAGGGTTTTGAAATCAAAAGAAATCATGTTTAAAACTTTTTATCTAGCCAATCTTCACCAATCCGAATCGTTAAATCAGACTCAAGATCGCCTGTAGAAGATGCTTCTACTTTACCAAGTCCCAAGACCTTTTTGAGAAGAGTGGCTGCTTCTTGGTCGCCTTGCTGGACAATAATTTGAGTTTGGCGCAAGCGGTCAGGCCAATCTGGAACAATATAAACATTCTGAAAGTTTTTTTCTGCCAAATATTTAGCAACACGACGACCAAGTGCTGGGTTGTTGGTAGAGTTTTGAATCGCAATTCGGACTTGGTTAGCTGAATCACTTAGAGTTTCCGCTGAACTCAGGGTTGGGTTGGACTGAAAATACTGCCCAATTACACGATCTTTGCCTGCTGAGTCCATAATCCAGTA
>CADCTM010000833.1 GCA_902805485.1 uncultured Coleofasciculus sp.
TACTGGAGTTTTCGCATCTTCTGCAACTTCTTTCAACTTCGCTTCTTCTGCTAAAAATGCTTGTAATTGTTCTTCAATTTGCTCCTTAACAATCACGCGATATTCGATGAAATGTTCAATTTGAGCGCAAACTGATAAATAACTACTCACACCACCTGGATTATGCCGAAACATACTCAATAAATTGCGCCAAAACTGCCAACGTGTCTCACGCAGCACACCTTGTCGCCAAGCAATAGTTAGAAACGCCCGAATCACCATCCAATTAAGTGGCTTCTTCGCCCGTTTTCCCTTGTTAGGATAGGTGGCTTCTCCTAACAGGCGATAATGGCGATAAGTGCGGTCAAGAAAACACTTTGGATCATATAATGTCCAAAATGCCTCAATAAATTCATGAGCAATTTCTTCCAGAGGACGAGTCGGCACAAAGTTCATCAATGTTGTCTGATTGATGTTAGCGGATTCAATCCGCAGACGCCCTTCTTTCTTTAATCGATGCGACAGCGCGGTATCGGGTAGCGCTTGCAGCATACTAAATAAGGCGGTAGGTATTGCCGTTTTCTCGACAAACTTGACAATGCGATCGCCTGCACCCGTTTTTTCGCCATCAAAACCAATAATAAACCCTGCCATCACTCGCAATCCTGAGCGAGTAATCGCATTAACGGCATCACTCAAAGAATCCCGCGTATTTTGATACTTTTGAGTTAAAGTTAAACTCTCCTCATCTGGTGTCTCAATCCCTAAAAACACCGCCCCAAAATTACACTGAACCATCATATCCATCAGTTCTTGGTCATTTGCCAAATCAACCGAGGCTTCCGTTGCAAATGAGAAAGGATATTGATATTTAACCATCCAGGGTTTTAACTCTTTCAGAAATGACTTGACATTGCGTTTATTACCAATGAAGTTATCATCTACCATGAAAATACTGCGCCGCCAACCCAACTCATAAAGGCGTTCTAACTCTGCTATAATTTGGGCGGGCGTTTTTGTCCGAGGTTTGCGCCCGTAGAGGACAATAATATCGCAGAATTCGCATTGAAACGGACATCCCCGCGAGAACTGAACCGACATTTCTGAATAAGCATCAAATTCCAATAAATCAAAGCGAGGAATTGGTGTAGAAGTAACATCCGGTTTCACTCCATCAGAGCGAAACGTGCCACTTTTCTCGCCTCGTTCAATCGCTTCTATAAATAGCGGTAAAGTAATTTCACCTTCATCTAAAATTAAATAATCCGCGCCAACGTTTTGCACTTCATGGGGTAAAGCAGTTGGATAAGGTCCACCCACCGCCACAGCTTTTCCGCGTTGTTTTGCTTCCTGAATTTGAGCCAGCAAATCTTCTTTTTGGACAATCATTGCCGAAAGAATTACTAAATCTGCCCAATCCCATTCGGCTTCTGTTACTTGACGAATATTGCGATCAACTAACTTAAATTCCCAAGTTTGTGGCAAAATTGCGGCAACAGTTACTAAACCTAACGGTGGTAACATTGCCTTACGCCCTAACAAAGCCAGGGTTTTCTCAAAAGACCAAAAGCTTTTAGGAAACAGGGGATAGAGAAGTAAAACTTTCATGGATGATCAAACCTCATTCTCACACTTAGTTAGTTTGTCTGATGAGAATAGCAATGCTAAACGTTGCAAAGCTTTTTTCCTCATTTTTTGCATCTAAACAGCAATGAATCTGCACCCGGAAAAATCGTTTGCTTTCTTCACCCTGGTAATTACGAGACAGATGCTTTATACATCTCTAATTTCAAAAATTATTGTTGCAGTTAATTATCGATTATCTCAACTTGCTTTTAATCTGTGTGTATTTGTGGTTTCAAATTTTAAATCCATGTAAAAAAGGTTTGCCCAAAGAATCAGACACACAAGAGTACCCTAAAGTTCCACAAGTTTAAGCATCTGTGTGAGCCATGACTTGACCTTTTGCTAATCTTGCACCTCGAAGATGAAGCTAATCAAACAATCTAGATTATTATTCATCATTCTGATTTGGGCAGTCCGAGAAAGGGCAGTCTTCCATGAGCATAGTAACGTCGATACAGCAGCTCCAGCTTACCACCATACTCTTGGATCAATGCCAGTTGCCGCCGATACAGCCCTCGAAAGGTGTTGGCAAAGAGCAGGGTCAAAATCGCCACGCATAACCCCGTTACGGTGGAGATCAGCGCCTCGCTGATGCCTCCTGTCACCCCTGTCGTGTTAGTTGCCCCAGCATTGCCTAACCGTAGCGCAGAAAAGGCGTCCATCAACCCCAGAATAGTTCCTAGAAGCCCTAGCAATGGCGAAGCACCGATGATGGTTTCAAATACGGTGCTGAAGCGGTTGAGGATGGGTAATTCGGCTTGTGCAGAGCTTTCTAACGCTAATCTAAACTCTTCTGGAGTCGGCTGTTCAAGCTCTAAGGCGGCTAAAAACACCCGTGCCATCGGCAAGTCACTATTTTGTTCCAGCTTATGAAAGGCGGCAGGGGCATCGTAGGGGTAAAGCTTGAGAACTTCCCGCATAATACGCTGCTGGCGTTGGCTCACTCTCTGCCAAAAGGCGATCCGCTCTAATATTAAACCGATCGCCAAAAGAGAAAAAGCCAGCAGGGGGAACATCACAACTCCACCCGCCGCAAAAATTGCACTGATTGACATTATCTGGTTTCAAGCTCAGGGATTATTCGGGATGTGGTCAATCTGGGCGTAGCCACTAAATATGAGCTTTTTCCCCTGAGTTTCCAGGCGATTAATTCGCATGGTGACGCCATCCAGGTTGAACCGGTCTAGATCCACCATGTTATTCAAAATCTCTGCCATTGCCGTTGTCAAGGTTCGCGATATTTCCCGCAATGATTCGGGTACAGTCTCGCCGTCAAACTGAGGGTTTTCAAAGAGAATCCGCCGTCTGCGCTCAACTGCCAGGGTAGAAGTCATACTAATCGGTACTAAACCCTGATTTGGCAAATCAGCTTTGGCAAGAAGCTGCAAACTATTATTTGGTTGCAACTTCACCTCCACATCTGTAAAGGAAATTGGTTGTCCTCCTGAAAGCTCATCCAAGGCTGGGATAGCAATGTTTTCCAAGCGTTTTCTGACAAGTTCTGCCTTGAAAGAGTTGTTGATATCGTCTTCGGTTAAGACAACTTGAGCGATCGCTTGTGTAGGTTGCTTGAGCTGAATTTGACCCTTGAGAACGGAACCGAAATCCAGGGAAACGGCATCGGTTTCAAATGACATCTCCTCCGTCCGGAATTCCCGACGAATCACCAAACCCCGACCACTCATCTTAAAACTGTCGATGCTGCCCTGCAACAATTTGCTGGAGGGAAAACAGCGAACAGAAACTTCTACCGATTCGCTCTGAGTAAATAGGTGGCGAATCGTCTTACTGGCAACTGTATTGAGCATTTGCTCTCCCCAGTCAGTGCCAGACGTATTTTTTGTCCCAGTGAAGCCACCCAGCATACTTTTCTGCATCCACGAGAGTTCTTTATAACTTGTAACAAAATGTGAAGCACTCAGCAATTCCCCACCTCACCTGTCAAAAGCTTGGGATAGGCTAGAACAACCAACTCAGGGACACTATTTCCTTGCAAAATACTTATTTTTAAATCCTTCTATCAGTTGTAATATGGATGTTCTCTCCCGTCACTACAGAATTTTTTACGTGTACCATCAGTTTTTGTAAACAGAAGCATTTTATCCAATAGGCTAGCCGACTGCTGCCAAGTTTTTTATTCCTTGGCAAATTAGCAAGATATCAGTCCAGCGCTAATCGTGATCGTGTGTGTTCTTGGCATTAATATCAATCGCTAATACCCAATCCCGTAGAATATCATTCACCTGTTCTGGTGCTTCATCATGAGGACAATGCCCAGCTTTGATATAGTGTTCTGTTAACTGAGGATAGTACTGACGAAACTTTGCACCTCTTTCCCTAGCTTGCATCCAGGGATCAGCTTCTCCCCATAACAGTAACAGTGGGCAAGTCAGTTGCTTTAGTAGGACATCAATTTTTTCCCCTTGGGGTGACTTGAAGACCGAGGCAAATACCTTATGGGCACCTTCATCACCGGAAGGGCGATAAATTTCTTCCACCAACTGGTCTGTAATCGCACTTTGGTCGAGATAAACTTGGGACAAGGTTTTACGAATCATCCAGCGTTGTCGCACGTATTGAAACAAGAGAAAACTTGCCCAAGGTTGCAACAAAACTGACCGAGTGATATCTCCCAAGAATTTTTGCAGCCCATTCGCTTGTGTTGGAACTTTTGCATCAGTAAAAGGTCCGGCACTGTTGAGCAATACTAAACCAGCAACGGCATCCGGACGTTGCGCGGCGACGCACAAAGCAGAATAGCCCCCTAAAGAATTTCCGGCTAGCACGGCGGGCTGACCAATGACCGTGGTAATGAAATCATACAATTGGTCGCGCCACAAATCGCCGCCATATTGCCAGTCGGGTTTAGCTGAACGTCCAAACCCCAAAAGGTCAATTGCCCAAACTTCAAAGTCGTTTTTAAGTTCGGCAATGTTTTTGCGCCAGTGGTCTGTGGATGCCCCAAAGCCGTGAATTAATAATAAGGGTGGGCGTCCTGATTGCTTTTTACCAGCTTGTACATAATAAATAGATTGCCCCCGCCACTGCCAGTAGGTGCCTGGGATGGGAGCAGTTGCCTTTGGAATTGCCTGCGTGGTCACGGGAAATTGTTAAGTAATTTTAACTTTTTCTATTGTAGCTTTACGGAAGAGTTGGAGGGGGGACAAGGGAGACTGGGAAGGAAAAGCTGATTCTATAGTTCATACCTACAGCTTTGTGAACAACCTACCCTTGTGAGGAGGGATCTTCCAGAGAAAACCGACACACCTGTTCCCTGTCTCTTCTCTCCATAATGGAGTGGCATCAATAATGTTTAGTAATATAAAGGAATAAATCAGATAGTTCCCTGTACCACTGGGAATCCATGTAAACACCTGAACGAGAAGAGAGTATAACAGTGTCTGTCGAAACTATTGAGAAGCGTTCAACAACCCGTAAAATCGCGCCTCGCTACCGCGTTTTGCTTCATAATGATGACTTTAATTCAATGGAGCATGTGGTACAAACTTTGATGGCGACAGTGGCGAGTATCACTCAGCCTCAAGCAGTCAACATCATGATGGAAGCTCATATGTCGGGCGTGGCTCTAGTGATTACCTGCGAACAAGAACACGCTGAGTTTTACTGTGAAACTTTGAAAAATCACGGTTTGACTAGCACAATTGAACCGGATGAATAAGGGGTTAGGATTTCGTTTAAGATCAGGGCGAGGTTGGAGGACACCATAAGTCCTAAACGTTCTTCAACACCGATTATCCAGTTGTTTGCCTGATAAAATCCAACATTTTTGAAACCTAACTTTGCTCAATTAGCTCAACACCCAGCACCAATACGGCTGGGAATCTTTTTAGTGATTTTGCTGCTACTTTGGCTGCCAGTAGCAGCACCAATTTATTTATTCTTAAATTACGACCCGAACTTAGTTACTATTTTAACGATGGGGCTGTTGTTCGGGATATTTTTGTTATTCCTGCCATTTTGGGGTAAAAAAGTCCATCAGCAACCTCGGTTATTAAAACAATATGGTTTAGCTGGAACACGGCAAAATGGTTTAAACCTACTGAAAGGATTAAGTATTGGTTTATTATTTACATTTAGTTTGTTTGCCTTAGAAGGATTGTTAGGTTGGGTAAAATTCTCAACTCCTCAAGCTATATTGCCACGAATAATTTTAGAAGGATTTTTTAGCGCTCTTGGTATTGGTTTAGCAGAAGAGCTAGTATTTCGCGGCTGGTTGTTGGATGAGTTACAACGAGACTATAGCCCGAAAACTTCACTTTGGGCTGATGCGATTATTTTTGCAGTATCGCACTTTCTCAAGTCATTTTCGGAAATTATTCGGACATTTCCGACATTTCCCAGCTTATTAATTTTGGGATTAACTTTGGTTTGGGCAAAGCGTTCCACTGGGAAACTTTTGGGTTTACCGATTGGAATTCATGCGGGTCTTGTGTGGGGATATTACATTCTTAATGTTGGGAAATTAGTCGAATATTCTCATCAAGTTTCTCCTTGGATTACGGGTGTTGATGGTAATCCGATTGCTGGGGTTATGGGATTGTTATTTTTGAGTTTTTTGGCTTTTTGGATGAGGAAGCGATCGCTTAATTAAATCTATCACTGTTGCTTCTTTTAATGTAGAAGCTTTCTCATCTAACATTATCCGCTTCACTCGACCTTTTTGCACAGGGAATTCAAACACAATTTCGCCACTAAATCCAACAGGTAAACTTAGTTTTTGCAGATATTGTGTAAGACTAGCAGTTGCTGCTGCCTCTAATCCCGTGACGCTGATAATTTCTAACTGAGAGGAGAAGGGGGAAGGTGATGCCAACTGATGCAGACTACCATCGCCGCTTACACTATCTTCTGATTCATCATCTATCATCATCCTTGGTGAAATTAAGGTGATATCAAACATATCAAACGGACTTGAATTACCTATATCACCGAACTCTAATTAAGAATAAGATGGTTGCGCTTGTAATGATGCAAAACTACTAGAACCAAATGAACCGTAAACCCCCTGGTAGCTAACTCCTTCGGATATTTCTACTGGCACTTGCATGGAAACATATGCACAATTCGCCTAACCTTACGCATCATCTCTTAACACTCGCAAAATGTAGAGATGTTCCGGCAGAATATCTCTACAACTTTAACGTCTATTAACCAACACAAATCCCCGTGTTTT
Source organism: uncultured Coleofasciculus sp. (assembly GCA_902805485.1). Classification (GTDB taxonomy): domain Bacteria; phylum Cyanobacteriota; class Cyanobacteriia; order Cyanobacteriales; family Coleofasciculaceae; genus CADCTM01. Next base: position 6,800 of record CADCTM010000833.1, read on the forward strand.
GCCAGAATCAGAATCTACTGTTGCCATTGCCTGCCAAAGTTCAGACGCTTTTACCCAAACGGGAGGATATTTGTAACGAGAGACATCTAAAATTAAAAATCGGTCGGTTTCTTTGTTGTAAGCAGCAACTGGAGAAATATGTCCGCCGATTTCTTGACCAATCGCTTTTCTAAGGTAGTTAACTAAGACAAAATTACCAGGTTCTTGTAAGTTCTTAACAACCATTGTCCGAAATTCATCCAGCGTCACATCTCCACCATGATGAACTTCGGCTTTCACCTGATGGCTTTCCAATAGTTTACCAAGCTGATCCAACGTCATTCCCTTCTGCGCTACAACTTCCGGTGCGATAACGTTTTGCGCTTGGGTATTAAAAAAATTGTCTTGGGTAAACAGGTGATAAGAACCATATTCAGGTGCTTCAGGTGCAGGAATGCCGAGAGCATTTAGCACCATAATGCTACTGGCAACCCCACAGTAGGCTTGATTTTTCTGAGTGACAAATTGAGTACTGAGGGGAAAATAGTCCTTTAGTGCCGAACTTTCGAGCAATAACTTTTCTCCCTCCGCCGAGTTGAAGTTAATCAGGTTTTGAGACAGTGGCAGCGTTTGAGCTAAAAGTCCGCCACTGGCAAGGCAGAACCCTACAATTACAGCTTGTAAGGGGAGGCGGATCAGTTTGAGTACACCCATTCGAGACGTGCGGGCAATCATTACTTATTTCCTAATTAGTTTAAGTTAGTTACTGAATTGTGATCTAACTTACGGCAGATTTTTTGAATTATAGAATAACTTTTGGCTTTGGATATTGCCGACACTCAGAATATTTACAGCAGTTTTCCACTCAATTCGCTACAG
>CADCTM010000834.1 GCA_902805485.1 uncultured Coleofasciculus sp.
CGTTCTAGCGAGCGCATTCCCTCGACCAGGGTTCGCGTGATCGCCATGACTACAACCTGAAGCGTTCTACTATCGAGGTTGCAGCAATGCTTAATCTAATAGCTTCAAATATAGGAAGCATAGTACTCCTGTACTGCCTTTTTCAGAAACTGCTTTACCCAATTGATACTTGCAGTGCTATTAACTCTTACTCACAACTGCTCCCAGCACAAACAACATATGAAAGCAAATTTATTAAGGGGGATCAATCATGACTCCTCTTCTGCAACCAGATTTACCAGAACCTCAGCCATTTGATTACACTACCCTCAACTTGGAAGTGCGTGTTGTAGTTCAACAGTGGACCAGAGAAATTAAGGGCTTAGTGCGACAAAGTGCCCGAAATATTGTTGAGATTGGGCAAAAGCTGATTGAGGTTAAGGCAGAACTAGGGCATGGCCACTTTGAGAATTGGCTGAAGGCTGAATTCGGTTGGAGTTTGTATACCGCCAGAAGATTCATGCAGGTGTACCGACAATTCAAATCGCACAATTTGTTCGATTTGAATATTGCAGCCTCAGCTCTCTACCTGTTGGCAAGGCCCTCCACCCCTGAAGAGGCACGTCAGGAAGCTCTAGAAAGAGCTGGTCAAGGTGAAAACATCACCTATAGCGCAACTCGAACAATTGTCTCTCGTCATAAAGATGAAGGGGACGCTGAATTTGAGCAACCCATCATTGATGTCACGGCTGAAGTCATTGAAGACGGAGCCCTTACTACCCAACTTTTATCAATAGAAGGTCATGTTCAAGATGAGGCTGAGCAACCACCACAGTTAGCTCTAAACGTAGCAGTCCCAGCTCAGCAGCGTCAGCGGAAACCACCTGTAGAGGAAAACTTTACTACTGCGGCTAAGCTTGCAGTGGGAGAGCGCATCCGTATCCTGCGTCGTGAACATGGTGGGGGCAACTGGGCTGGCAAAACAGCCAGAATCTGGCAGGTAACGCCTGATGGTCAGTTACGAGTGGATGCAGAAGGGCATCCAGGGGTAAGATTTACCCTACATCCTGATTGGGTAGAGCGTATGCCAGAAGAAACACCGGAACAGCACAATGAGCAGCTAGAGCAAGTCTTGTCTCCCAGTT
>CADCTM010000835.1 GCA_902805485.1 uncultured Coleofasciculus sp.
CTAGCAAAAATCGGTGCCTTGACTCTGTGAGCAATTGCTTGTAAGTTTTGTTTTACAGATAACAATTTAGCAGGCGAAACTCTATAATTATCTGGAGAGTTCGTGCTTAATCTACTGTATTGAATAAGACCTAGGCAGGGTGGCTACCTATCAAGCTTTAGCCCAAATATCAAAAACGTAATCCTTGTTTAAAAAGAGGGAATTTACCGCTTGTCGGTAAAATTTGGGATGTGTTTCAAAAATCAAGGAAAATTCAATGGCAATGTCTAGACTGATGTTAAAGAAAAAGAAAAGAAAGGGGCAACTTAAAGGTAGGCAATACGATTCAACTCGACAAATAAAATCCCAGAGATCTGCATCATTTTTTAAGCAGTTACAAACAGCAATTAATCGGTTAGCGCCAAGTTGGCGAGCCTGCATACCCCTGGCAACCATTATCTTTCTAGTCTGGAGTTATGCCGCAGTTGCTCAGGCTCCAGCCGCCGCTCAAGGACCATCGACAGCAGAGCTGAAAGTAGGTCTAGACACCATTTGGGTCATGATTGCGGGAATGCTAGTGTTTTTTATGAACGCTGGCTTTTGTATGTTAGAAACTGGCTTTTGTCGCCAAAAAAATGCCGTCAACGTTCTGGCAAAAAACCTGATTGTATTTGCTTTGTCTACCATCGCTTTTTGGATCATTGGTTTTGGCTTAATGTTTAGTGATGGTAATGGTTTTCTGGGACTGGGCGGATGGTTTTTGAGTGGAGCTGATAACAGTCCTGCAACAGGAGATGCTTACAAAGGAATTTTCGGCTCTCTTAATTGGACAGGTGTGCCACTGCTAGCTAAGTTCTTTTTCCAACTAGTATTTGCGGGAACAGCCGCAACAATTGTTTCCGGTGCTGTGGCGGAACGAATTAAGTTCATGGATTTCTTAATTTTCAGCCTTTTACTAGTAGGAATTGCCTACCCGATTACCGGACATTGGATTTGGGGCGGTGGCTGGCTTGCCAAAGCAGGTTTCTATGATTTTGCGGGATGTACTGTTGTTCACTCCGTTGGGGGCTGGGCAGCCCTGATGGGAGCGGCATTTTTAGGTCCGCGCCTGGGTCGATATTTTGATGGTCAAGCGACGGCATTACCTGGTCATAATATGAGCATCGCTACTTTGGGGTGCTTGATTCTGTGGCTAGGCTGGTTTGGATTTAATCCCGGTTCAACAATGGCGGCTGATCCAAATTCGATCGCTCATATCGCGATCACAACCAATACAGCCGGCGCATTTGGTGCCCTTGCCGCTACCATCACCGCTTGGCTATATCTCGGCAAACCTGACCTCTCAATGGTAATCAACGGACTCCTTGCCGGCTTAGTTGGCGTCACTGCCAGTTGCGCCTGGATCAATATTCCCTCATCCGCGATCATTGGTTTCGTTGCTGGCGTCATCGTGGTGTTTGCTGTCGGTTTCTTCGACAAACTGCAAATTGATGACCCCGTAGGTGCTACCTCAGTTCACTTAGTCTGTGGCATCTGGGGAACTTTAGCCGTTGGTTTATTTAGCATCGGTCCAAATGTCGTCCTGCGTGGAGGCGTTCCCTTATACACCGCAGGTCCAAAAGCCGGCTTGCTCTTCGGCGGTGGCTTTACCCAACTTATGCCTCAGATTATCGGAATTCTCTCAGTAGGAGGAATAACCGTTCTTCTTAGCACCATCTTTTGGTTGGTACTCAAGTCAACCCTTGGCATCCGTGTGACTCCAGAAGAGGAAATGGAAGGTTTAGATATTGCCGAACACGGGATGGAAGCTTATCATGGGTTCCGAAAGGAAGCCGAGGCAAATGCCATGCCTGGTATGCCTGGTGGTCCTGGGAGTGTGTTTAAATAGCTGGATTCGGTAAACGTTGTTTGTGTAAAAACTCACCCTACCGTGTTTTTACAAGCGATTAATTGACTAGACTGTAAAAATCCCTCTAGTTGTGAAATCATCTTACCGAGTCACTGCAATAGTTGTTAGTGATTAATGGGTAGCAGAGAATTGACCTTAAGCAATTTGAGGTCAATTTTTCCCGCTTTTTCCGAATAGTATCAAAATTATCTTGCCCTAAATTGCTGCCAAATTCATTTTTAACTTTAATAAAGAATTTTCTTCCAGAAATTGAGACAATTAACAAAAGTCTATTCTGATACAGATAATCTGTAATGTCTTGTCCTACAGTAACGACTCAATTTGCAAAACTCTCGACTTGTAGATTATTAAGCTCTGCCATATCTATGAGATTAACTGCTAATTTCTGCATGTTAAATCGGCAATAGCAGGAGTTTAGTTAATTCAAATGAAATTACGTTTTGGTCATTAGCTAAATTCTCAGGATTACCTGTTTTTCAGTAGCTTCTAATACCGCAGGGCTTATGAAATCGTTATTGATGCTTACGAACATGGTGTCTCTGTGTTGCCGGATGTTTCTATCGGTTGATGAGTGGGGCATCGGATAGAATGCCGCCAAACCTTCCTAACACCGAGAGTTGATTGATTAGGAGCTTCTCGAAAAAAAGTACCAGTAGTTTCCCCATAAAACTTTTACCACAGTTAGAAAGCCACCCTTGACCTTTCTGGTGACGGTGGCTTTTTTGTTAATAAATAACTTATCTTTAGTTATTTAGTGAATAAATTTGTTGCAAAGAGCCGGATTTAGATTGGAAAACACAGATAAAAATCAGATTTTTGTGTTGGTTGTGATGATTGCAGGAGGTCTATCGATGAGACTGCATATTCCAGATTCTTTCTAGCATTTCAATTTGCTGTATTAGGACTGCCGCCCGATGAGTCTTATGTTTCCGATACTGAAGCCCGATTAAAATATAAGTGATGAACAAAAAGGTAAGGAAAAGTCCTCCAAGGGGGCTACTCACCTGGTCTGTTTGCTTCATTAAGCTGGGTTGACTGGACTGACTTTGTGGCGTCGTCGGGGCTTCACTTTGCTTGAGCTGTTCAAGACTTTGAGTGCCATTACTACCGACATCAAACATTAACGGTTGTAGTTCTTGTACGCTTGTCTGAGACTCAACATTCTGAGCAAACGCTCTGGGAACTGATAAAAGTAATACCGACGTGGCTAAAGAAAGAGCGAACGGATTAAAAAATTTGCTGTTCATATTTGGCTTGAGCGCCTATTTCGCGGCTTTATCAAGAAAAAATACGCTACAAGCCTGTTTATATAGACCGAGAATTATTTTCCTAAGCTGTTGAACTCACAAGAAAACAATATATTCTGTAGCGTATTTTACTATTTTAGCTTTTTCCTCAAAAATCCATCCCCACAGGTTCAGGCTGAGAAAATTCCTGTCACCACGCAACTTCTAAGACAGGTCTAGGGTTTAGGAGTTTTACAAAAAATTTATTCATGACCGTTTAAATGTAGTCTTTAATACAGAATTGCCTTTACGCAAATTGGCGCAATCAGATTCATTTGCTGAAATCGTGCTTGCGTGGAAGGTTTCAAAGACGTGTTGAAGAAAGTTCTAATTACCGGGGCGATCGCCCTTTGGTTGCTGGGTATCCCTTTTATAGGAAATGCCCTAGCAGCGCCGTTTGATGCAGAAGCCGCTGTCACAAATGCTCAAGTTGCCGCTGATACAGCCTTTATGCTGATCTCGGCAGCATTGGTGCTACTGATGACACCAGGGCTTGCCTTTTTCTATGGAGGATTTGTGCGATCGCGCAACGTCCTCAACACGATGATGATGAGCTTCTTTGCGATGGGGCTAATCGGAGTCACCTGGATACTCTATGGCTACAGTTTAGCCTTCGCCCCAGGTTTGCCCTTTATTGGCAGCTTAGATTGGGCATTTTTGAACAAAGTCGGGCTAGAAACCTCCAAGTATCTACCCCAAATGGCTTATGAAACTGCCCTTAGGGCGAAAGATCCAAACTATGCCGATGTAATTTCCTACGCCGGAACCATTCCCCACCAGGCATACATGATCTATCAAGCCATGTTTGCCATTATCACCCCAGCACTAATTTCAGGGGCGATCGCAGAACGCATGACATTTCGAGCCTATGCCCTCTTCATGCTGCTGTGGTCAACATTTATCTACTGCCCAATGGCTCATATGGTTTGGGCAAAAGGCGGCTTTCTGGGCTTGTATGGAGGATTAGGTGCGCTCGACTTTGCCGGAGGTACAGTCGTACACATTAGCTCAGGTGTCTCTGCCCTCGTCGCCGCCATTTTGCTTGGTCCAAGAAGAAACTATCCCAACCAACTTACCCCACCCCACAATGTGCCTTACATCCTGCTAGGCGCAGGTTTGTTGTGGTTTGGCTGGTTTGGCTTTAACGCCGGGAGTGCTTATGCTGCTGGCCCGTTAGCAACTGTTGCGTTTGTTTCGACTAACAGCGCCGCCGCCGCCGCAGTTATTACCTGGTTGATTCTCGAACAGGTATTGCGAGGTAAACCAACCGCTGTAGGCGCTGCCACCGGTGCAGTTGCGGGATTAGTGGGAATTACACCTGCTGCCGGATTTGTCACGCCAATTGCAGCGCTGTTGATGGGTAGCATTGTGTCGGCCGCTTGCTTCTTTGCTGTCAGTTTTAAGGTAAAGCTAGGAATTGACGACGCCCTCGACACATTCCCTGTGCATGGTGTTGGTGGGACTCTCGGCGCGATTTTAACCGGAATATTTGCCACCAAAGCCGTCAACGCAGCGGGTGCAGATGGATTGTTATCTAACAATCCTGGACAGTTGGTTACGCAAATTATTGCTGTTCTCATCTCCTACGTTTTTGCTGCGGTTGGCACCTTTATCATCATCAAGCTATTAGACGCAACCGTTGGTTTGCGACCCAAGGAAGAAGCCGAATTTCAAGGGATGGACATCAACGAACATGGTGAAGAAGGTTACGGCGAAGAATTTGGCGGTGGAGTTAGCCTTTCAGAGCGCTAAGTGCAATTAGTTTGTAGGAATAACCCAAGACAACTACAACGCTGATTTTTGAGTGATGACAGTTGAAAATCAAATATTTTCCGCTATTCGCTCAGAAACTTGCTTAAATTCTTTCCAGATCTACTAAACCGGGAAAAATCCGCCTCTCTTGTAGTTTTCACAACTCAAGGCAGGCGTGATTTTTTGACAAGCTGACTGAAGATTATTTGAGTGGATCGGTGCAATGCTACTAAAATCTGATTCAAACCAAATGCTGGATCTAATTAAGCGTGCCCACTCACTCGAAAACCTTTCCTGCTTGGGCGTTCATCTCCCTCGCTGTTAATGGGCTATTGGTCGTTGCGATCGCGACGGGGCTGCAACGGAACTACCAATGGTCAATACCTCCCGTCAGCCAATCCGCCGTAGCTGCCCGCGCTTCTACGCCCAAATCCGAACCGCCGGAATTTCTTGGTCCCCGCCACCTGCTCAATTACCAACAGTGGGTAGCACTCCTGCAACAGGAAGCAGAAGTTGCAGCAACCCAAAAACCCCAACATTTATCCGTACTTTTGGGTGATTCTCTCAGTTTGTGGTTTCCGGCTCAAGTGTTACCACCCAAACGCAACTGGCTAAATCAGGGGATATCCGGCGAAACCTCCGCCGGGTTGCTCGATCGCTTGGCTTTAATTGATCGAACCCAACCGGAAGTCATTTTTGTATTAATTGGCATCAATGACTTGATTCGCGGTGCCACAGACGAAACGATTTTGGCAAATCAACGGTTGATTCTTCGCTACTTGCGGCAAGTGCATCCCCAAGCCAAGATTGTAATGCAGTCGATTTTGCCCCACGGTGGGGACAAGGTGACATGGGAAGGACGCGATCGCCTGCTTGCTATCCCCAATAGTCGTATCCTGGCACTGAATGAGCAGATAAAAGCGATCGCCAAAGAAGAAGGGGGCATTTACCTCGATCTGTACCCACTTTTTGCCGACACCAACGGCAACCTTAACCCAGAGTTAAGTAGCGACGGCTTACACTTAAGTCTCCAAGGCTACAAAATCTGGCGCAATGCGATAATTGTTCTCAATCAGGTTGTCCTGGAGCCTCAAGCCAAAGAATGAAACGCCGTTAAAGCCTCCAAGCATTCTATGATCGAGGGGAATTAAGAATATATATCTATTTCGTAGGACAGCATGGATACAAAAGCCTTTAAGCGATCGCTTCACAGTTCAGACAACTACCACCGCAAAGGATTTGGTCACGAAGCTGAAGTTGCTACGCAGTTGCAATCAGAATATCAAAGCGACCTGATCCAAGAAATTCGTGCCAACAACTATCGCCTGCAACGGGGAAATGTCACCATTTTACTTGCCGAAGCTTTCGGTTTTTGCTGGGGTGTTGAGCGTGCCGTAGCGATGGCTTATGAAACCCGTCAACATTTTCCCACCGAACAAATTTGGATTACTAACGAAATCATCCACAACCCTTCGGTAAATCAGCGCTTGCGAGATATGCAAGTTGGTTTTATTGAAGTGGAAAAAGATCAAAAAGACTTTTCCGTTGTCGCATCTGGGGATGTGGTAATTTTACCCGCATTTGGTGCCAGCGTTCAGGAAATGCAGCTACTTAACGAGAAAAACTGCAAAATTGTTGATACAACTTGCCCTTGGGTTTCTAAAGTTTGGAACACTGTTGAGAAGCACAAAAAAAGAGATTACACCTCAATTATTCACGGCAAATACAACCACGAAGAAACGATCGCCACTAGTTCCTTTGCCGATAAATATTTGGTCGTGCTGAATCTGAAACAAGCGGAATATGTGGCTAACTACATCCTCAACGGTGGCAGTCGCGAGGAATTCCTGACAAAGTTTACCCACGCTCATTCCGCTGGATTCGACCCAGACAAAGATTTGGAGCAAGTCGGTATCGCCAACCAAACAACCATGCTCAAGAGCGAAACAGAGCAGATTGGGAAGCTTTTTGAGCGGACGATGATGAAGAAGTATGGTCCCGGTGAGTTAAATAACCATTTCCAAAGCTTTAACACGATCTGCGATGCTACCCAAGAGCGACAAGATGCGATGTTTGGGTTGGTGGAAGAAAAGTTGGATTTGATGGTGGTAATTGGGGGTTTTAATTCTTCTAATACCACGCACCTGCAAGAAATTTCCGTTGAGCGGAGTATTCCTTCTTATCATATTGATTGTGCTGAACGAATTGGTCCGGGAAATCAGGTAGAGCATAAGCCGTTGCACCGCGAATTGGAAGTAAAGGAAAATTGGTTGCCTGATGGGGAAATTGTTGTGGGCGTTACTTCTGGAGCCTCAACACCGGATAAAGTAGTAGAAGATGCGATCGAGCGGATTTTTGAGTTGAAGGCGGCGATGGTGGTGGTTTAAAGCGAGTAGGGTGAGCTAATTTCACCCTACCACTGAAGAAACCTACTTCTTTTGACCCTTTTGTAAGTAGTCCAGAATCATAAAACATAACTTGAGTGCAGGTATCGCCCAATTTGCCGCATCTGGGTTGATGAATCCGGCAAAAGCAATAACGGCAAACTCAAGAATTTTGCGTGCTACTTTATTTCGATTTGCTTTAACTGAAGAATTTGGCTGTGCCGTTGCTAAACCATAAATCACTGGGTAGCGAATGGCGATTTGTAGCATTAATTGGCTGTTATTGCTTTTGCCGGATTCATCAACCCAGATGCGGCAAATAGAA
>CADCTM010000836.1:0-366 GCA_902805485.1 uncultured Coleofasciculus sp.
TCAAGCGTATCAGCATAACGATACGACTGGGGTAAAACTCGGATTAAAGACAAGGAAACCTCCATTAAAACTGGAGTTTTAGCAACGGGAATTCCATAGACTTCACCCGTTGGATTTTGCACAAGGACTAGATAGCCGCCTGTAGAATATTCGCCTGGGTTAGATTGAAAAAAACGCCTATATAAATCAATAACAGTGACTTCGAGATCGTCAACATGAGTAACTCCCACCGTGCCAACGCCACTACCAGAGATGGGCGTGTGGTTAGATACTTTGTAGACAGACTCAATGCGTAAAGCGAGATTGAGATGACCAATACTAAAGACAATTAATTGAAGTAATGGTGTAATATCCTTTGCCATTTGT
>CADCTM010000836.1:376-7590 GCA_902805485.1 uncultured Coleofasciculus sp.
ATGAAGAATGTCTTTAATTGCCTTAACAAATTCTTGCTCGATGTAAGGTTTAGTAAAATAGGCACTTGCTCCTAATTGCATCGCTAACCGTCGATGCTTTTCATTACTTCGAGACGTAAGCATCACAATTGGAATAGCTGAAAGTTGAGGTTCTTGGCGACGAGTACCGAGAAACTCAAAACCATTCATATTGGGCATTTCAATATCACATACGACTAAATCAACCGTTGAGGTTTGCTGCAACTGCTTGATTGCTTCGCGTCCATCCGGTGCCTGCAAAACTCGAAAACCAGCTCTTTCCAGCGTCAGAGCCAGAGTTCGCCGCAAAGCCACAGCATCATCAACAACTAGCACCGTTGACGCTTTATTTGTCTGAGTCGGTGATAAGTTTTTCTTAGCCAGTCCTCCATTATCTCGTTGCCGAAACAATTCGGGACTAGGGTTGGCAAATGCGATCGCACTTCTCGCTGGACTTTGAGCAATAACCGTTTCTAAAAAGAGAGCCGCATCAATAACAGGAACCAAACTACCATCCCCCAAGATCGTACAGCCATAAGTAAAACTGGGGGGTGCTAACGCCTCACCAAAAGATTTGATCACCAATTCTTGCTCCGTTACCAAACGCTCAACTTCCAGGGCAAAAACTTGCGAACCCAGACGCATTACCAGCAGCGGTTTTTCCCAATCTTCAGGAGAGGGGGCACCAACCAACGCCTTGCTGTGCGGGTTTTGGGGCAACGGGCAAGCATAGTCTAACAGCTCGGCGAGTTCATATACTGGGACAAGTTCCTCCTGCCAGGACAAAAACCGTTGGACTCCAGAAAACTGAATCTGGTTAGTAGGAATAACAATTTCCTCAATGCTATCAGCCGGAAACGCCAACGCACTCTTTCCAACTAAGCAGATCAATAAATTGGCAATTGTCAGCGTTAGCGGTAGCTTAAGCGTAAAAGTCGTACCTTGTCCAGGCGAAGATGTTACCGTGACAGTCCCTTTTAGCGATCGCAATTGCAGACGCACCACATCCAATCCTACCCCTCGTCCCGACAGTTCACTAACAAGACTTGCAGTAGAAAACCCAGGCTCAAAAATAAGTTCCGACAAACGAGCATTGGAAGTTTGGGCTAGTTGTTTGGTTGATAACCAGTTCAGTTCAAGTACGCGCTGGCGGATACGTTCTAAATTCAATCCTTGACCATCATCGCGCACTTCAATAATCGTTTGACTGCCCTTATGATATGCCCGAATTTGAATTTGACCTTGTTCGGGTTTCCCATGTTGACGCCTAATTTCTGGAGCTTCGATCCCATGATCAAACGCATTGCGGAGCAAGTGCAAAAGGGGATCATAAAGTTTTTCCAAAACCGCTTTGTCAACCAGCACCCCTGTACCACTGAGTTTCAGACTAACAGGCTTATCGTAAGTGGTCGAGAGTTCTCGCAATATCCGAGGAAAACGGTTAAGAATTTCACCCAACGGTAACATTCGCGCCCACATCAACTCATCCCGTAACTGAGTCATATTTTGGTGCTGTTGAGCCAAAGTTTTGTCCGTCGCCTTCGCAAACAGCGTAATATCCTCAACCGCTTCTTCAAGCTGCATCATGTCTTCAAGAAGCTCTTGTAACTGCGAGTGCAAGGCGTCGTAGCTGTCCAATTCCAGCGAATCAAACTGGGAATTGTCCACTCCCCCATTTGTCCTACCAAGGGACGAGGATGTTGGAGGAGTAAGCCTTGACGACTGACTGTTGACGGCTGACAAAAAACCTGAATGTGAGGCAATTGAGCGATTTGAACGACCAACAACCATTGTGTCGGATCGCTGCCGTAAGTGACCTACAAGATTCTGAACCTTAGCATATCGCTGCCGCAACTCTCTCACTGAGCCTTGTAGTTGCTCATTCTGAAGGGAAAGTCCGTTACGATTGATTGAAAGCTCACCCACTAAGTTATTCATGCGTTCCAGGCGCTCTGAGTCAACGCGGACAGTCAGTTTAGAGGTGATCGGGGTATCGTCGTTACTTTGTGTTGGGTTGGCAAGCGCTAACTCCTCTTCTTGGGGAGGCAAAGAAGGAGTAAGATTCTCCTCCCCTTGTAGGAGAGGGATCAACCCAGTCGGTGCAGGAAGTTCCTCAAGCGGGGGCAAACTGTCAAAGATCTGTTCAATCGATTGAACAGCTAATTCTAACGTTTCTGGTGGAGCGATCGCTTGTGCTTGGGATACTTCTTCCGTAGTTTCTAGTTCGGCATGGGGTTCATCAGCAGTCGCAAAAAAGTTGCCAAAAACATCTTCTAATGAAGGCATTTCTTCCCAAGTTTCCTCGCTTGGAGGATCGGGAAAAGCCCCTACCATTTCTAGATCCTCTAATAGGATTACAGGAGATGGTGGCTCAATCGTGTCGGACGCCGTAATGCTGTTAACATCGGCGAAGGCAACTAAAGCGGCAGAGGGACTGATCGTAACAGTAAGGTCTTCGGTAAGTACGGCTTGGCGACAACACCCAAAATCAGCGATCGCTAATTGTAGTATTTCTAAGGCGCTCTCTGGGTGAGCATCCAATGCCGCCAGAGTAGTTTGGGCGATAGTGCCAAATGACTGCTGGTTCAGTAACTCAGCAAAGCCAGAAAATACCTCAGCTTGTGTCCTGAGTTCTCCTGCGACTTCATAATCTTGAGCATGAGCGGCAACCTCTGCCAGATGCTCTAGTCCTTGCCCCACATCCACTTCAAAAATGGACAATGCCATATTTATTCCCAATTCCGTCGAACTGGGAAGGTATACGTCAGCTTGTGTTAGTGCTTCTCCTAATCGTTCCTCAATTTGGGCAAAGATCGGTTCAGAGGCAGCTAAGGCTTGTTCTGAGTTAAAGTAACCTGTTGTCACCTGTTCAGTTAAAGGCAGACGCAGACAGTCGTAAGCTTGTAGCAGTTGACCCTCTAGCTCAGTATCAATAGCTACGTCGCTATACAGGGCTTTAAATATCGTTTCTAGTCGGTGAGCTAAAGCTTCAATTGCTGCTAATCCAACGCTGGCAGAGCCTCCTTTTAAAGAGTGGGCAGCACGCATTAAATCATGAACTTTTGGGGTAGTTTTTTCCTGCCTTAGTGTTAGCAACCCAGATTCTATTACCTGTAATAAATCAGGCGCTTCTTGGATGAAAAATTGATAAGCATGATCACGGATATCCGAGTTTATTGCCATAGTTCGTCATTAGTTATTAGTCATTAGTGATTTTTAACAAAGAACACTAACTGACTTTAAATTGTCCAACATCCTCTTGTAGCGCTTGTGCTAATATTTGGAGTTCCTTAAAAGAAGACGAAACAAGTTTGGCTTCGGATGAAGTTTTATCCGCGCTCGCTGCCGCGTTTGTCATGGTTTGAGTCACCGACTCAGAGGCTTGAGATTGCACAATTGTTGCTTGAGCGATCGCTTCTACTAAAGTATTAATTTGGGCACTGGTTGCAGTAATTTTGTTCAAGCTCTGACGGGTTTCATCTACGAGCTGCGTTCCCGTTACCACCTGCTCGGTACCGGCTTCCATCGCGGCTACCACCTCGTTAGTTTCTGCCTGAATACCTGCGACTAACTTTTCAATTTCGCTTGTTGCTTCTGCTGACTGCCGTGCCAACGCCCGGACTTCATTAGCAACCACCGCAAAACCGCGTCCTTCTTCCCCAGCTCTTGCGGCTTCAATCGAGGCATTAAGCGCGAGTAAGTTAGTTTGAGCGGCAAAAGTCCCGATTAGGTTCACTACGGATGAAATCTTTTGTGAAGATTCACCAAGGCGTTTGACTTTTTTAGCTGTTTCTGCTACTGTTCCTCGAATCGCCAAAATCCCGTCCACGGTGCGGTTCATCGCGGTATCGCCTTCTGCTACTGTTTCTTGCGCTTGTTGCAAAGCGGCTTCGGCAAGTTTGGCATTGGCAGCAACCAGCCGTACTGACTCTGCCATTTCTTGAACTTTGGCAAGTGCCAGGGTAATTTCTTCTGCGCCCCGCAAAGCTTCTGCGGATAAAGCTTGCACAGAGGCTTCATTGCTGCTGGTGGTTTCGGCAACCTGACTGGCGGCGGATTGCACTTTTGTAACGATTTTCCGCAAGTTGCCAACAGTGGCGTTGTAGGAGTCTGCGATCGTGCCAATTTCGTCGGCTGTCACCGTCGCACGGGTGGTGAGATCGCCTTTGCTAATCGGATCTACTTCCATCAGCAGTTCCAACGCCCGTTTTTGTAATGATTCTTTGAGCTGGCGCTGCTCATCGGCGAGTCTTTCCGTTTGTTCGAGTGCGAATGCCTGCTCGGTTGCTTCTACTTGTTCCTGCAAGAACGTCTGTAGCTGGCTTGTCATTTTGTTGATGTTTGCTCCCAATACCGCCAGTTCGTCTCCTCCTTGAACTTCCAAACGGGTATCTAGTTCTCCCTGACCGATTTTTTCGACGGCGCTTGCTGCCTTCAGAATTGGACGGATTGCTCTTGTGGTGATCAAAGCCGCAATCGCGGCAACTGCCAATGCCACAGCGATTGTTCCCACTAACAACGTTACCAACAATTGTTTCTGAGCAGCATAAGCCACTTCTGTCGGAGTCGCCAGCATTAGACCCCAGTTGAGGTTATAAGTTTTAGCGAGTGTGGTGCTGGGAAGGTAAGTTATAACTTCTTCGCGCTTGCTTGCATTTTCCTGAAGAACGGCTGTTACAGCTTGTTCGCCGTTTGGCTTGTTTTGGGCAAAGAACTTGGGAAATACTTTCTCTAGGTTTTTCAGAATAAATTCTTTCTGGTTAGAGGCGACAATTTTATTAGTAGAATCCTTTAAATAAAATTCTTGGTTCTGGGTACTTTTAGATTGAAATAACTGTTGAATAACGCTTAAGGGAAGGCGGGTACGGATGATGGCAATTGTTTGTCCCGTGGCATCATCTTTAATCGGGGCAGCAGTAAATAAACTCACTTCTCCTGTGACTAGAGAGACTAGAGGATCGGTTAGGAGGGGGCGATTTTCTTTGAGAACTTTCTGAAAATAGTCTCGGTCAGCGAGATTGGCGATGGTGGCGTCTCCAGCTTTAAATATGACGTTGCCCTTAAGATCTGCCACAGCGATACTGTCATAACTTTGATAAGCTTTGACATAAGCCTCAAGAACTTCTTCTTTTTGTTTGCTAGAAATTGTTGTTCGCAACTGTGCATTACTGAAGATCTTAAGGCTTGCTAGCACTTGGATATCGCCATAGCGCTCTTTAAGATAAAGGTCTAATTTTTCTTGAAGTTCCTGAGCCTTCCCTTGTTCCTGTTGGACGACTCTCTGTCTAATCGTTTGGTCAACAGCAACATAAGAAATGGAACCCAGCAAAAACACGGGAATTGTGCCAATAGCAAGGGAGACGAGCATCGTTTTAGTTCGCAGACTTTGCCCTTGCCACCACCAAAGTTTACCCGGACTGCTTGGAGCCTGAGCTTTCTGTTCTGTGTCTGTTAATTGAGATGAATTAATTACTTTTTCTACTGGAAATAAAGGAGAATCGGCTGACAAATTATTGGCTTCAATTTGTAGATTTTGAGCCACTGAGTTGTGACCATTGGCTAAATTTTCGGAGGTTGGTTGTGTAGGAAATCGAGTCATAAAATCTATCTTTTACTGGGTAAATAGTTGTGAATTACTCAAAGTACGAAGTAGGCATAGTAGAGCATTTCCCAAGGTTGAAGACGGTAGGAGCGACACTAGTTATGCGTGTAAATGTACCCAGTGTAAGAACGCGGTTGCCTGGTGCGGCAGTGAGATTGATGTTCTCTTTTTGATAAACTTTGAATAGCGATGCAATGTTTAAGATGCCACTGAAACCTCTACATTAGGCATGGATGCAAGGATCGCTTCACCATTGAGAACCACTAACATTTCACGGTTTGACTTCAACCAATATCCCCGCAAAAATGGTACTAACTCTGGGGTGACAGTAGATGATGGTGGCGATTGAATTAAATCTGAATTGCACCACTCAATATCTTCAATCCGGTTAACAACTAATCCGAGTATTTTACTTTTGCCATTGTTGGCTGTTGCGTTGTTGGCACGAATGTAAAGCACAATTGCCGAGTGGACTGAACCACTTCCTGTTTGTTGATACCAGGGAGTAAGACCGATTAAGTGATTTAAATCAACCATCCAAAGAATTTCTCCTCGCCAGTTGTATACACCCATTACCCAAGCAGGCATATTGAAAATTGGGACAATCTGACTGACAGGAATTGTGATGACTTCTGTTAGTTGCTGAAGCGGTAATAGTGCTGTTGTATTTGGCTCAAGATAGAAGCGTAAATATTGTTCGCTAGCACTGGAATTTAGCGAGTCAGTTGGGGGAGAAAGTGAGCCTGGAAATGAGGAAAAGTTAGACATTGATTGGTAATAGTTATCGAATCAACCCTTTTACAGTGCGTACAAATTCTTCTTGGTCGATGGGCTTAACTAAGTAGGCATTGGCTCCTTGTTTCATGCCCCAAAATTTATCCATTTCTCCCCCTTTTGTGGAGCAGAGGACGATAGGAATATTGCTGGTTTCGGCTTCAGCTTTGAGGTCTCGGCAAATTTCAAATCCGCTGCGGTCGGGGAGAACAATGTCTAGGATGATCACATCCAGTTTATGACTATTAATTTTTGCGATCGCTTCTTGGGCATTCGCTGCCGTCAAGACATTTAAACCGCCTTGCAGTAAACAACTGGTAAGAACAGCTTGATCGGTTAAAGAATCTTCGACAATTAGAGCAGTACTCATGTGCTTGTCCTCAATAATAAACAGTTAAAACTTTTTAGTTAGTTAATAGTTGGTTTTTTAGTAACTAACAAACATCTATTGAATATGGGAATTCTGCCTCAAATGCTTATTAATTACGTTTAGCACAATGTCACCATCAATTGGTTTATTCAAGAAATCTGATGCCCCGACAAGTCTAGCTCGTACTTGGTCAACAATGCCATCATTTCCTGTCAAAATTACAATTGGAGTATTGCGAAACATCGAAAGCTTACGTAACTGAGTACAAATTTCATACCCGTTAGTATTCGGCATCACCAGATCTAAAAAGATTAAATCTGGCTTGCGGGCTAATAAAGTTGCAAGTGCTCGTAAATCATCAGTAACACTAAAAAACTGATAACCTACGGAAGTGAGAAGCTTTTTAGATCTGGTGATGCCGAATACTAACGGGTATGAAATTTGTACTTA
>CADCTM010000837.1 GCA_902805485.1 uncultured Coleofasciculus sp.
TCTGGTGTGGGAGAAATCAAGGATTCGGTCATATAATAGCTAACTTATTAATTCTACTTACCCTCTTGGTTGAGGGAAGATAGCTTCATCCGCCGACTCTCACGAGATATCGGCACTAAGGCGGGAGCTTGATTTTGAGCCTTGCTGTCTTTGAAGCTCTCTACTATTAAGGATAGTTTAGCGATCGCTGGTGCCTCAAAAACGCTACGTAACGGTAACTCTACCCCAAAGGCATCGCGCACTCTCGAAACAAGCTGAGTGGCGAGTAAAGAATGTCCTCCCAATTCAAAGAAATTGTCCTCGATACCCACGCGCTTCACTCCCAAAACCTCAGCAAAAATCTTTACCAGCACTTCCTCAACTGCAGTTTGAGGTGCAACATATCCTCCCGCCGCTTCTGGTTTAATCAAGTCAGGTGCAGGTAAAGCGCGGCGATTAACTTTGCCATTCGGTGTTAGCGGCAATGACTCCAGCACCACATACGCCGAAGGCACCATATACTCAGGTAACTTTTGACTTAAATAAGTTTGCAACTGCGGCACCAACTGACGCGCTGCCTTAGCTTGTAAAGGATTATTAGCATAATCTTGCCACGGACGTAAAAAAGTGGGCGCTGGCAGAATCGTTTTGTCTTTTACATCTTGCCGGACAAACACCGCATCATAGCATCCTTCACAATCAGAATCTGACCAGTTAAGCTCAACCTTATACCCTAATTCACCCAAAACCCATAAATCCTCTGGTTCAATTCCGACATTTTCAAGTTCCTGTAAGGCTTTCTGAAATTGCCCTACCGTCTTCATTTGGGCGGTATCTTCAAGCCATTGGGCCGTCTTAACTGCTGCCATCACCCGCGCATTAGGTATTTTGCTAATACTTAATAGTTCTGGTTGATTTTCAACTAATAATTCCCGAATTGTTGAGAGTTTTAAGTTATTTTCCTGCCAGTCTAACCATCTCGATTTCTCCTGCCCCCCTTGATAAGGGGGGTTCTGAATTCCTTCTGGATAAGGGAGGTTGGGAAGGTCAATTTCCGCCCCCAGATGAAGAATTACGTTATAACGAAACTGAGTTAATTCATTATGATTACGACCCCGTATCAACTGAATTTGTA
>CADCTM010000838.1 GCA_902805485.1 uncultured Coleofasciculus sp.
GTACCAGAAGACTCTAAAAGCCCCTGGAGTTCTATTCTCTACATATGCTTCAAATACGTCTTCTCCTTCAGGACTATAAAGAGAATTATATTTGTGAGTTTTTAGACCGGGGTGACGCATATTAGTTTGCATCAATCCTAGGGCGTGTCATCAATTAGATGTAAATCGATAAAGTGGAGATAGTAGCACGTGCAAAACAACTATCTGAAGCACCATGACGACTCGACGCTATGCCCTACGCGATGACCAGTGGGAGCGGCTCAAAGACTTACTTCCGGGCAGAGAAGGCTCAGTGGGGGTCACGGCAAAAGACAATCGATTGTTTGTCGAAGCCGTCCTATACCGTTACCGTGCAGGCATCCCGTGGCGTGACCTGCCAGAGTGGTTTGGCGATTTTCGCGTAGTACATACCCGCTTCAGTCGCTGGTCAAAAACCGGGGTGTGGCAACGAGTGTTTCAACACTTAAGCGACGATGCAGACAACGAGTACGCGATGATTGATGCCACGATTGTCCGTGCACACCAACACAGTGCTGGTGCAAAAGGGGGGAGCCAAAAACCGAAGCTATTGGTCGAAGCAAAGGGGGATTGAGTACCAAAATTCATGCCACCACAGATGCTTTGGGCAATCCCTTGGGCTTCCACCTCACGCCAGGGCAAGCTTGTGATTTAGAGGGAGCAGAGCAATTGTTACCCGCCTTGACATCTAATACCGTGCTTGCCGACAAAGCCTACGATGCTGATAAACGGATAATTAAGCCACTTGCAGCTCAGGGAAAGATCGTAGTGATTCCGCCCAGACGTAATCGCAAGAGGCTTCGTGAGTATGACAAGGAGTTGTACAAGGCTCGACAACGGAAGTGAAAATTTCTTCGCTAAACTCAAGCAATATCGAGCCATTGCGACTCGGTATGACAAACGCACTGTCAACTTTTTGGGAGCGATTTACCTGGCTGCTTCTATAATTTGGCTCAATTGATGACACACCCTAGCAATTGATCCTCGACGCTGAGTTTGCACTGCCCTCCTCGCTTGCCTCTGCGGTCTAGAGCCGGGCGTAACAGTGCAGCCATCTGCTCAAATGTCTCTGGTTGTACGCCACATCTCCGC
>CADCTM010000839.1 GCA_902805485.1 uncultured Coleofasciculus sp.
TCTGGTTTAGCAGCGTTACAAGCGCTGGAGCAATTTATACCAGATGTGCTGGTCAGTGATGTGGGTATGGCAGATATCGATGGCTATATGCTGATGCAGCAGATTCGCTTACGCCCAGCTAAGCAGGGTGGCACCGTGCCAGCGATCGCGCTGACTGCCTATGCCGCTGAAGTCGATCGGCAAAAAGCACTACAAGCAGGGTTTCAAGCTCATATCACAAAACCTGTAGAGCCAGAGATCTTGGTAGAGGCGATCGTTGGTCTTCTTAAGCACAAGTAATCTTAAAGAGGGATCGCTCTATCGTCAGAGTTTGTAAGCTGTTGCCGTGGAGACAATCAAGTGAGTGCTTCAGCAACTTCACTCTTCAGTAAATTCACGAAGTAAAGCTTCACGTCATGCAGTATAACCCGTCTGAAAGACTGCCTAAAGTCGATCGCATTCTGGTGGTTGATGATCTTCCCGATAACTGCTTTCTCCTGCAAACCGTGTTGAAGAGCGAAGGATATCAGGTAGAAGTAGCTGATAGTGGTCCTGCAGCACTGCATAAAATCATAACTTGTCCGCCAGATCTGGTACTGCTGGACGTGATGATGCCTGGCATGGACGGCTTTGAAGTGACCCGTCGGTTGCGGCATGATCCTGCCCTACCGTTTATCCCAGTGCTTCTAGTGACAGGCCACAGTGACCCAAACCCTGCTGATGGCTTTGATGCCGGCGCTGATGATTTTGTTCGCAAACCTATTGATTTCAATCTGTTGCTGAACCGAATACGAGCCATCCTACAGCCTGTTCCCTGAAGAACGTGTCAACGCTGGACACTGTAATCTCATTATTCCCCTAGCAAACTTTTTGCAAGATATGCAAGCTTTAGGAGAACTTAGTTTTCTGCTGAACAGGAATTTCCACGATGAATTCTGCACCTTGACCTGGAGCTGACTCACATCTGAGATAACCACTATGCTTGTTAACCACAATTTGATAGCTAATGGACAGCCCCATACCTGTACCAGCGCCAATCGGCTTTGTGGTGAAAAACGGGTCAAACAGTTGTAATTTTGCCTCTTCTGTGATGCCAGACCCATTATCCGCAATTTTTATGGTGATTCTTTCACTAGAGGAGACTTCGGTACAAATCCAGATCGTCGGAGAGAAGTTAATTTGAGCTTTTTCGGTCTGATTTTGTCCTTCCTCTAAGGCATCAATCGCATTCGCTAAAATATTCATAAAAACTTGATTAAGCTGAGAGGGATGACACGCAACCAGCGGCAATTCCCCATATTCTCTGATAATTTTAATCGCAGGGCGAACGCTCTGGGCTTTCAAGCGATGATGCAAGATTAATAAAGTACTCTCGATTCCCTCATGGAGATCTACCGCTTGCATATTGGCTTGGTCAAGACGCGAAAAGTTCCGTAAACTTAAGACTAAATGGCGAATGCGCTCGGCTCCGGTTTCCATTGAAGAAAGCACTTTCGGTAAATCCTCAATCAAAAATTCTAGCTCAACGGCTTGAGAGTGCCTCTTAATTTCCGATACGGGATTGGGATAATGGATGCGATAAAGGCGTACCAGTTGGAGTAAGTCTTTAATATATTCGTTGGCGTAGTGCAGGTTGCCGTAGATGAAACTCGTCGGGTTGTTGATTTCGTGAGCAATACCAGCAACTAACGTTCCTAGGGTGGACATTTTTTCCGTTTGCACCAACTGCGTTTGGGAAGCATGAAGGTCACGCAGTGCCGTTTTGAGTTGTTCAGCTTGTGCCGTCGCTAATATCGCGGCGGTGCGACTTTGAGCATAAAGTTCTGCTTGATCAATCGCGATCGCTAATTGGTCAACGACGGCAGCAATTAATTCCACTTCTTGATTGTTCCAGGGACGAATGCGCTGGAAGTGTTCGCAAACAATCACGCCTGTTTGGTGGGAACGAGTTTGCACTGGCGCAACCAGGAGTGTTTTTAGTCCTAATGCCTGTAAGCGAGAGCGACTGCTGGCTTCTAATTGCACATCGCTTGCGATATCATCAATCCGCAGCAAATCCTGCTGTCGCACAGGTTCAGTTAATGTCTTAACCTGCTCAACTGTGTTTACATACAACTGATCAGACAGCGGCTCACAGCAGGCTTCGTGCATCAGTTCATAATAAGGAGTAGCCGCTGACTCGTGATACCACAAAAACTGACAACGGTCTAGCTCAAGCAGGCTACGGATTTCGTGAACGGCTGTTTTTAAAATCTTGTCCAGTTCTAGGGAACTGCGAATTTGGCTAGAAAGACGACGTTTTAGCAGTTCTTCTTTGGCTTGCAGTTCTCGAAACCGTGCTTCTGATTGCAAAAGTTGGTCTTGCGTTTTTTGCAGCCGTTCGTTAGTTGCAACCAATTCTGCCATCGCCGCCTCAACTTCACGAGACTTTTGTTGGAGCTGACAGCTATATTGAATCGACTGGGAAACTTCCCCCAACATATCAAAGACAACAGGGGGAATGCTGTCTTTTAACTCTTCAAGTCCCAACCACGGCTGAGGTTTAATTGGACCTGGACTGGTGAAAACTACTTGAAATTGACCGTTGGGTAAAATTTTGCCGATGCGGCAGTATTTCAATAGATGGTTGTTTTGTTCGATCGTAACTTTACCACCTGGAGCCTTAAATGTCTGTCCATATGCCGCTTCTCGCAGTAATTCGACTTCAAAGGAACCCGCTTTTTCTGCCGCTAGTTTCCAGAGGTAGACTTGGGTATAAGCCGCTTCGATCGTGTCACTGGTGACGCGATCGCTTCCATACCGCTGCTGAAAGTTCTTGACAAAAGTGCGATTTCTTGGAGTGTTGATACTCTGAAAGTAGCTCCAACTGGTATAGTGACCTGTTGCGATCCCACCGCCAATCCGTCGCAGTTCTTCTTCCGTAATACTAACTGCCATAATCGGAATATCTTCGGCTTCAATTCCCGCGTCTTTATATTGTTGGTAAAACGCCAGATTGCTGTCACCATTGAGGGTATTGAAAACAACGTCGGGTTTGGCTTGCTTGATTTTCTCAATAACGCGACCAAAATCTGTTGTTCCTAAAGGCAAGTACTTTTCCCCCACTAATATCCCACCGTTACGTTTGAGTTGCGCTTTAATTAGTTTGTTGGAAGTGCGGGGAAAAACGTAGTCCGAACCCAATAGGTAAAAGCGTTTGCCTTTCTTCTGAAGTAGCCAGTCAACAGCGGGTCCAACTTGTTGATTGGGACACATCCCGGTGTAGAAAATATGAGGTGAGCATTCTAACCCTTCATATTCAACTGGATACCACATCAGGGCGTTGAATTCTTCCAAGACTGGCAAAGCGGCTTTGCGACTGGCGGAAGTCCAACCGCCGAAGATCGTTGCTACCTTGTCTTGTTCGAGTAGCGATCGCACTTTGAGGGCGAAAATTGCCGGATTAGAGGCGCCATCTTCGATTACAGGTTCGATGATTCTTCCCAAAACACCGCCTGCTTGGTTAATTTCAGCGATCGCCATTAATTCCGCATCTTTTAAGGATGCCTCGCTAATTGCCATCGTGCCACTTAACGAGTGCAAAATTCCGACACGAATAGCTAGCTGACTTGCTTCACTTATCACTGATTGTTCCTGAAACATTCGTTTTTTAAGGCACATCAGCCTAATTAACCAGCGATCGCTTCAAATTACTCAACAGCTTCACGGAGTCATGGCTATGCATTTATTTTAAATTTTGTCAAGCCAAGAAGCCATTAAACTTTTACAAAGTTCAGTTGTAACAAATACTTGTTTACAACGCTCGTCCCTGAAACTTTAACGGCATCTTAACTTAATTCCAAAATGATAAATTGTAGTAATGATTACGCTTAACCAAATTTTTTGATTACAACACCAGAAGTATTTCCAAAAAATCGATCCCATTTTTGCCTCAGCAAATGGTTAGATAAGAAAATCGCACTTTTGTGAGCGACGATGGCGATTCGCTTCAAAAATCCTACGTGTTATCGTCTCGTGGGAGCGTCAAAAACTGTATCTTCGCAATCTTGGGAAATTTAAGTAATGAAGCGGTTGATTCAAGGACTGCACGAATTTCAGACCACCTACTTTAGTACCCACCGGGAGCTATTTGAGCTACTGTCCCAAGGGCAGCATCCCAGAATTCTCTTCATTACCTGCTCCGACTCTCGGATTGACCCGAATCTGATAACTCAAACCGCGCCAGGTGAAATGTTCATTATCCGCAATGCGGGCAACATTATCCCCGCCTATGGGGCAACAAATGGCGGTGAAGGAGCGACGGTGGAGTATGCTGTTCACGCATTAGGCATTCAGGAAATTATCGTCTGCGGTCACTCCCACTGTGGGGCAATGAAGGGATTACTGCAAATTGGCAAGCTCGAAGAAGATATGCCAGCCGTTTACGAATGGCTCAAACACGCCGAAGCAACTCGTCGGACGATCAAGGAACACTATCAAAATTATGAGGGAGAAGCCCTGCTGAATGCGACGATTGAGGAGAACGTTCTCACTCAGCTCGAAAATCTCCGCACCTACCCCGTGATCCACTCCCGACTCAAAAAGAATGAAATGCAGATTCATGGCTGGGTTTATGAAATTGAAACAGGAGAAGTCATGGAATATAGCCCAGCATTAGGTCAATTCGTGCCACCCCAAGCCCAGTTTTCTAGAGCTGCTTGGATCACGCCTGAGCAGCAAGAACGCATTTATAAAGGTTCTTCCAAGCGTTAATTGTTGAAGTTAGCTTAAGGCAACGCTAGCCCCCAGAGTCAATGACTTGCTCTGAGGGCTTACGTTAGAGCTTACAAGGCTAGTTTAAAACTCAACAGTCCTTAACGAGAGAAACCGGGAAAGGTATAACCCACACCAAGAAATAAGCCGACATCTGTATCATTGCGGAACCCCACATTAATCGAAGCATTCGCCACAAATTGTGTGGACAACGGCACATCAACGCCACCCGTCAGCAAGAAACCGATGTCATTATCACCGTTGGTGGAAAGAATCACGCCACCGCCCACATAGGGAGCAAAAGGAATTGGTGCAAACGGATCAGCAGACTCGATTACAAAGTCGTAAGTTAGCGGTAGGAGAAAATCGGTATCATCTCCAAAAGCTACCGCCGGACGAAAAGAGACGTTTCGAGTCAGACCAATTTTGCTGTTAATAACAAAAGCGCCATCCCCTAAACCCGTATCCCCACTCAAACCCAAGTTACCAGCAATCCCGATATAGCTAGAACCGCCACGAGTAGAACGACCGGGGGTAATATCAACATTTTGCGCGACAGCCGTATTTGCTTCATTAGAAGATACATCGGACACAGGAGACGTGGAGGGTACTGCGGTAAGATAACCCGCAGATGTCTCTAGTTTTTCTAGCTGTGGTTGGGCAACACTCAGATCCTGTGCCTTATTAATAGAGGCTTGTGGCAATGGCTGAGAATCAGCTAAATTGGCTTGTTCCCCAGGAAACTGATCAACCAAGTTTTCGGAAATCGTTGTAGTAGGCGTATTGCCGAGTTGATCGATGATTGCCGCCCCGGTTGCATTCGATGCCACGGTTGGAATGGGCAAGGTGCGATTAGTAGAAGCGGAAGTGGAATTAATCGTCAGTGGGTTAGTTGCCGCAGGCGAAACCCCAGAAACAGGTGCAGATGCTAATTCAGACGGCTCAAACGCTGAATTACTGCTAGGCGTTTCGGCACGTACTGACATGGGGTTGCTTGCTACTGTCAAAGCGGCAAGACCCAATAAAAAAGAAAAGTGTTTAAAAGAAATACTGTTCACATTCACTCCTCAGAAATAATAATCTCGAAAACTCCAAGCAGCGAAGAATATTAACCGATTTTCTCGGCTTTCTGTCGCTGACTCGCTAAAATTCTTGAGTTTACTTTAAAAGATTCTAAGATTGAACGCTAATAAGTACAAGAAAAGCCGCAGTTTTTGAATTGTTCCTGGCCCTGTGTGAAGTAATAACTTTCATGCAAGTTAACTATTTCTATCCAGAGACACTCGCTAACTGACTCATGGCAGCAACAACTTGCCGAGAAACAAAGGGAAGAATTGCGGGATTTTTGCTTTGAGCTTTGCCTTCGGTAAATACCACTAAAAGATAAGGTAAGTGGGAGGGTAACTCAATATAAGCGGCGTCGTGACGCACTTGGCTTGTCCAACCTGCTTTCGACCAAAGTTGTGCCTCTTGGGGCAAACCTTCGCCCAAAAAACCCACGACTTGATTTTCTTCATCTTGCATTAAGTCAGTCGGGTTGAGACTGCGCTTCATCAAACCGATCATCGCTTGCGATCGCTTTGATGAAACTGCCACACCCCCGATAATACTATGCAGCAACCGCGCCGTGGCATTCGTTGTCAGCATATTACGGTTTTCCATCAACTCCCCCAAAAATGCTCGTTCTCGACCATAAGGTCCATCACCCCAGGTTTTTTGATTCGCATTAATGGTTTCCAGTTCTTGCCAACCAAGGGATTGAAAGTAACGATTAACAATATTGCGCTGAAACTGCCAAGTTTCAAAAGGTCCTGTCGGTAACTCAGGGCCGCTCGTCGTGCCGCTCAAGATGTCTAAAACTAAGCCTGTGGCATCATTACTGGAGTCAACAATCATATCCCGTATCGCTCGATCTAGTTCGGCTGAGGGCTGCGTCATGCCTGTTTCTAGCCATTCCGCGATTGCCACCAGATAAAAGAGTTTTACAACACTAGCCGGATAAATTCGTTCAACGCCACGATAACTAAAGCCCCGGACTGGGTATTTCCAAAATTCTTCTGCCGAAAGTGCCCCGCCTGTATTAACGGGTACGGGTGGATCGTAAACTATCCAGGTGAGGGCAATTTGATTTTGAGCAAGACTGGGAAACTCTGCCCAGGTTGCTTCAAGAATTGGGTTGCCGAGTTTTTCTAATTGTTCGTTTTTCCGGAAAAATGTCATAAGTGCCAGAGAGTTCTAAGTAATTAACGTTTTGATTTGAAAATGGTTGAGATTTAGGATTAAATTTTTAAGTCTCCAGATTATGTCTAATTCACTCCACCACTTGCAAAAGTCTTACAACCCACAGAGAAATCTGATTCTATCTGTGTGCATCTGTGGTTTCAAATCTTACCTTAAAACTTTTGCAATAAATTCAGTAACCCTTTAAGCACTAAACGCTCACCGTTCTACTTTTACGATGATTTCTCCCCAATTACAAGCCAAGTTTGACACAATGGTTGCTCATACCGATGAGTATCGAGTCTGTGTTAATCTAAACCTCTATGATTCTCCTAGCTGTACCTGTTTGGCAACGCAAGCGGCAGCAGGGCGTCACTTGCAACTTTGCTCCAAGACATTGGTAGATAATGCGCTACAGGTGCGATTATGCGAGGATGGCTATATAAGTTGGTTGCCCGTGCAGGATATCACTGAACTTGAGCCAGTGGCAACAAGTTATCAGGCGATCGCTTTTTCCTCTGAGCAAATTCAACAACAAATTCCGGCGATAATTGCCTTTACTCTCGCCGCAGGGGAACAGCCAAATTATTACCTTTGGGGCGGCACTGTAGCACC
>CADCTM010000840.1 GCA_902805485.1 uncultured Coleofasciculus sp.
ATCCAGCCCATATTCCACTTCAAATTAAAGCCCAAACCACCCACATAAGTCGGCCAAGACACCATTGGCCAATCCGTTGACTCCTCAGCAATCGATAAGACACCAGGATAATAGCTAAAGATTAGATGATTCGTCTGTCTTAAGAAATCCGCCGCCTCAATGTTCTCCCGTCCTCCATACTGATTAGTTAACCATTCCCCCGCCGGACGGCAATAATCCAGGTACAGCATAGAAGCAACCGCATCCACCCGCATTCCATCAATGTGGTACTTATCAAACCAGAACAGCGCATTGGCAAACAGGAAGTTCCGGATCTCATTGCGGTTGTAATTAAATACCAACGTCCCCCATTCCTTATGTTCGCCCTTACGGGGGTCGGCGTGTTCGTAGAGGTGAGTGCCATCAAAGAAAGCCAAACCATGACCATCTTTAGGAAAATGACCTGGCACCCAGTCCACAATTACCCCAATACCGTTTTGGTGGCATTGGTCAACAAAATACATGAAGTCTTCCGGCGTCCCATGACGCGAGGTGCAGGCATAGTATCCTGTAACTTGATACCCCCAAGAGCCATCAAACGGATGCTCCGCTATGGGCAATAGCTCAATATGTGTGAATCCCAGCTCCTTGACATAAGGAATCAGCTTTTGAGCCAGTTCCCGGTAGGTCAGGAAACGCGCCCCTGGTCTAAGTTCTGAAACAGTCACTACAGGTTCAGTTTCACCATTTTCTAAGATGCCAGGTTCCCCAGAGGACGCATGAAGCCAAGAACCCAAATGCACTTCATAAACAGAAATTGGCTTACTCAACGCCTCGGTATGACGGCGCTGCTCCATCCAATCTGAATCATTCCACTTATAAGAATCCAAGTCAGTAACAATAGAAGCTGTTTTTGGTCGCACCTCTTGCTGGAACCCGTAAGGGTCAGATTTTTCGTAAATGTGACCATCAATATTTTTGATTTCGTATTTGTAGTGTTCCCCAACACCAATTTCTGGAATAAACAGTTCCCAGACACCTGTCACGCCTTTCCGCATCTGATGCTTCCGTCCATCCCAGTAGTTAAAATCTCCCAGAACAGAAGCATTACGGGCGTTAGGTGCCCAAACCGCAAAGTAAACTCCCTTAACACCATCAATTTGGGTGGGGTGAGCGCCCATTTTTTCGTAAACGCGGTGATGATTTCCTTCTGCAAATAAATGCAAGTCAAATTCGGTTAGTAAGGGTGAAGGGAAGCCATAGGGGTCGTAAATTACCCGTTCATGCTCTCCTTCCTTGAGCCGTATCTGGTAATTCGCCAGTTCGTTGGTTTCAATTGTTACTTCAAAAAAGTGCGGATGATGTACAGATTGCATTAGGTGTTCTGTACGCTCTTCTGGGCGAACCACCCAGGCGGCTTCTGCATTCGGTAGGTAAGCTCGCACAACCCAACTGGTCTTACCATCCTGTTCAAATCGATGGGGACCAAGGACTTCAAACGGGTCGTGGTGTTGGTTCCAAACAATCCGGTCAATTTGGTCAGGGGCTATTATTGGGGACATCAAGCTATATACCTTTATAAACAGCGAGCGATCGCATAATAATCTTAATATTTATATAGATTTTTGTTTTTTTCTACAAATATTACCTTATACTCCCCCTAGTTTAGAGCTAGCGCGAGAACAGATTCCTCCATCTCCGGCAACCACAGGGAAATTACTTCGAGCGTTTTCTTCGTTTGATATCCAGTACTACAAATTTTTAATCGATATTTATTGATGTAGCTCTTAGTCTTGAAATGACGCACGTCAAACCGTGTCCCCGTTTTGTAGAAGCCTCACCTAAAACTCCGATCAGCTTTGCTTATCCTTGGTTACAAAGGAACAATTGTTCGCAGTAGCCGACGGATGCGTAGTAGCAAAATCAATTGCTGGAACTTCGAGTTAATTTCCGGCGCGAATGTACCCTCTGCTATCTGCGCTTTAAGTTGGGCGTACTCGGCGGCGGTTAGTGGCTTTCCATCAATTGGCGAGCGCGCACGTGTAATAATCTCAGTCCTCAACACCTCTTCTGGCACATCCTCTGGCGGTGGCAAACCCCAAGCTGGTTTAACCCCAATCAACGTTGCGCCCAGCAATACACTCAAGAATTTAACTTGTCTCATCTGTTAACTTTCCTTTCCTGATTCTTCAAGGGCTAATCAGAAAGGAATGCCAAAATGTTGTTCACTTTAATACGGAAAATGCGACATCAGACAATAAGCCTGAATGCCGCAAGGGTATGAGGAGCGAACCTCTTGCCTTTTCAATCCGGTGTCGGCGCGACCCAAAAGCGATCGCGCGTCCAACTAGCTAGCGGCGGGAGAGGGAGACGCTGGGGAAGCACCATCGCCAGCACCACCACCACCAGGCTGGCAGGCTCCCAGAGTGGTCGCCAAAGTCAATAACAGAGCCAATCCAATTAATTTCTTGTTCATACACTCCTCTTTTTTCACAGGCTGCGTTGAAAGATATATTACGCTAGCCCATCACAATTCTACAGTTTTAGCATGAAGAAATATTCTTGACGCATTTATTAGGAAAGATCGCTCCAAGAGCGATTTTTGTGTTTATCTCAATCGCTTGTAAATCCGCCCCAGCCAGAATAGTCATCAATTTGCCAAAGCCTTTAGTACTCATAACTACAATTTTTTCGGAATAAAGTCAGTACAATACACAAAAAATGTCTTTCAGGAATTTTAATCGAGGATGATGTTCAAGTGAGACTCCTTCTACCTCCTTAAAATTTACAGGAAATAGAAGTGCCCAGTATCATAAAAGTGAGGCATTGTGTTCTCTAGTACCAGTCGTGTTATTCAAGGGTTCCAAGCCTGGATCAAGTATCCCCCAAGGCAAGGCGCATTGCTCCAGAAAATTGTTGATCGTATCCGCAATTCTCTGGAGTTACAAGTAGTCCTTCAAACAGCCGTCGATGAAATTACTCCATTACTCAGATTAGATTGCTGTAGTTTTTTATGGTACTTCAAAGATACTCAACGGGTTCAAGTCGTTTATGAACGAAAAACCGCTCCCTGTACACCTTCTCGTCTGGGATATCACCCACTAGAGAGCTTCGGCAACCTTACCACTGCCTTGGTCGCCGGTGAGCTAGCCAGCGTAAGTGGGGCGCTAAAATCGAAGCAGACGGGGTTGAGTTGGAGCGCTCAACAATTTTTCCAGTTACTGCCGAGTAGAAAACAGCCGCTAAAGCCTGAGCCTTCTAATTGCCCCAAAGAGGAGCAGCAACTATTTGGTCATAGTGCAAGC
This sequence comes from uncultured Coleofasciculus sp., assembly GCA_902805485.1. GTDB lineage: Bacteria > Cyanobacteriota > Cyanobacteriia > Cyanobacteriales > Coleofasciculaceae > CADCTM01. Next base: position 3,285 of record CADCTM010000840.1, read on the forward strand.
TTAATCATTCCTGTCACCAGTAACGAATCAGGAATCGGATTCATCGCTTGTTTTTCAAAGAAAACCCGTCACTGGGGTCTTGCCGAAATCAAGTTTTTAAAGTCCATCGCCCAACCCTTAGAGATTGCAATTCGTCAAGCGCAACTCTACGAGCAAACGCAAAAACAAGCACTCCGTGAGCGTGTTGTCAACCACATCATCAATCAGACTCGTCAAAGTTTCGACAGCGAAACAATATTAAGGGAAGCTTCCCAAGAACTATTAGCCGCATTAGAGGTAGATCATTGCCTTATTCATCTTGTTGAAGAGGCAAAACAGGATCTCGTAGAACATAACTCCGAGTATGCCAGCTCATCCAAAAGTCGCGCAACCTACCGCAGAAAACAGCTTTATGAAGTGTGTCGGCCGCCCTTTGCCTCCGTTGTTGAAAACTTTAACACCTACGAACCGCTAACCCAATGGGTAATTGAGCATCAACAACTAGTCGTCATTCCAGACATTGCACAAGACAAACGAATTAATCAAACCAACATCGACTACAACAAAGCCCACAAATCATCAATTGTGGTCCCCGTGCAAGCCAATGGCACACTCTACGCCATACTTCATCTCAGTCAATGTTCCCATCGTTACTGGTCAACAAACGACTGTAAACTCGCCCAATCCGTAGCCGATCAACTAGCGATTTCTCTACAACAAGCTTATTTATACGCCCAAACCCAAGACCAAGCAACCCAAGCAAGCAAGCAAGCGCAGAAGATGGAACAGATGCTTGAAGAACTGCAACAGACACAAGCACAGTTAATTCAAACTGAAAAAATGTCAAGTTTAGGTCGGATGGTGGCTGGCGTTGCTCACGAAATTAACAACCCCATTAGCTTTATTTACGGCAATATTCCTTACATTGAAAACTACGTCAGTAGCTTGCTGACCCTTGTCCAAGCTTACCAAGCTCACCATCCCCAGCCCCATAGTCAAATCCAAAAACTGGTTGACGAAACAGAAATAGATTTTTTACTCAGAGACTTGCCCAAAATTCTAAAGTCCATGCAAGCAGGATCTCAACGCATTCATGAAATTGTTCAGCTATTGCAGAAATTTTCAAGAGCAAATGAAACATCGCCAAAAGCGATCGACCTCAACTCCGCATTAGAAAATACACTGTTGATTCTACACAACCAAATCTCTGGCACAATTCAAATTGAGCGACATTACGATAACTTACCGCCAGTCGAATGTTACCCAAAACAAATTAATCAAGCCTTACAGAGTATCCTAACCAACGCTGTCGAAGCCCTTAATCGCTCGTCTAACTCCAATAAAACCATTACGCTGCGGACAACCTGGATACCAAGCGAGGCAGTTCCAAAAGAAGGTCGAGTGCAAATTGCCCTCCGAGACAACGGCCCTGGAATTAAACCAGAAATTCAGTCGAGAATTTTTGAACCCTTCTTCACGACCAAAGATGTCGGACAGGGTAAAGGTTTAGGACTGACAGTAAGTTATCAAACCATCGTCAATCAACATCACGGTCAATTAGATGTTAGGTCTCAACCCGATCAAGGAACAGAGTTTATACTCGAAATACCCGCCAGACATCCTCAACTTCCAACAACTAACTCGCTTTCCTATTCGTCAATGACTACAGTATCTCCTGCCAAATCTCCATTACAAAACACAAAACCCGTAGCAGCCGGAACCAACAGTGGATGTTAGGATGGGTTCGATTAACGAGTTTTTAGCTGATCGCTATCAGCTACTAGTTATTTAGTAACGTGTTAAATTTCCTAACCGCCAAATGCTTATGAATGCTGCCCCTCGCTCAGTTATGCCCCAAGGACGTCGGTCGAAAAGACCCACGGCTAACTCCAGAGTGACACGCTCAAGGGCAGCAGCCTCATCAATGCCCACGCATCTGCCGTCTATAACGGCAAGACAAAAGGTAGAAAAGCTCAACACCGCGCAACCGCCTGTACCAATTTGGCTTTCGCCGCTACTATTTTTACAACGTAGCTCCGATATTGTGACCTTTGTACTGGTTGCTATGACGCTGGCGCTATACTCTTGGACTGTTTATACCCAGCAGCAGTGGTCGCAGGAGTACCGAAAACTGGAAAACCTGCAACGCGATGAGCGACACCTTACGACAACGAATGCCGTAATCAAAGACCAACTAGCTCAACAAGCGGAAAAGCCAGCTACAGGATTGGTTTCTCCCAGCCCAGCCAACACGATTTTCCTGACACCAGCACCCCAGCGTCAAGTTCGTAGTAACTCAACCAATACAGCCGACCCAGAACCAGGAGCAAAAGCTCCCTTGGGGTATTAGGATATCAAAAATTAAAAAGGAGTAATTCCTCTGAATCTAGGGGATTCGTCGTGGGTACCTTGTGTTGCCCAAATCCTGTTTTTCTGCAACCTATTTGTTAGCGTAGCGGAGCAAACTAGGCTTTAATCCCATCATTTTTAAATTTTCATGGATTGAGCAAGGCAACAGTGAAATTATGCATTATGAGGTAAAAAAATCCTCTAACTCAAAACCCAAAGCCGCTCAGGGAGAGGTAAACAAAAAAAAAACAACCCTCTTTTCCTCAAAACGTTTGAGGCTGCTACTTGTCTGGGGACTGATGATGGCGGCAGGGCTTGGGCTATTAACAAATTTGTATCGGCTACAAGTCTCACAATCATCAGGGTTGGAGGAAAAAGCACGGCAACAGCAGATGGTTTATCTGCGTCCATTTGTGCCTCGCCGTCCGATCGTTGACCGCAATGGCAATATTTTAGCCGTTGATCGACCCGTCTATACACTGTACGCTCACCCGAAGCAGTTTAAGAAATCCAAGCAGGATATGGCGGCATTGCTGGCGCCGATGCTTCAGAAGACACCGACTGAGTTATATAAGTTATTTAGTCAAACAAAGACAGGTCTGCGGTTGGGTCCGCCTCTGACAGAAGAAGTCGCCGATCGCATTGCCAGACTTGATGCTGATGGTCTAGAAATGATTCAACAATATTCTCGCCTTTATCCTCAGCAGGATTTGGCGGCGGATGTGGTGGGCTATGTTGATGTCGATCATCGCGGTCAGGCGGGACTAGAATACTCTCAGGAAAATTTATTAGAACGGGCAGTTCGTACGCTCCGGCTCAGTAAAGCCGGGAATGGCGCGTTGATGCCAGATAATGTCCCAGAAGGCTTTTTGCACTTCGATGACTTACGCTTGCAACTAACCCTCGATAGTCGCTTGCAAAGGGCTGCCCGTTTTGCCCTCAAGCAAAAAATCAAGGAGTTTGGGGCGGAACGGGGTACGGTGATTGTAATGGATGCGCTGGATGGGTCTTTGTTATCGCTCGTAACAGAGCCGACTTATAACCCGAATCAGTATTACAACTTTAATGTAAGTTTGTTTAAAAACTGGGCGCTGACAGACTTGTATGAACCGGGTTCGACCTTTAAGCCGTTGAATGTTGCGATCGCATTAGAAACTGGTGCGAGTCAACCGGATAGTCGCTTTAACGATATAGGGCAAATTAAAATTGGGCAGTGGTCGATTGAGAATAATGACTATGAATCTAAAGGTGGTCGCGGTTTAATTAATGTCACCCAGATTTTGAAATATTCGAGCAATATCGGCATGGTACGGCTAATAGAAAAAATTAAGCCGGATGTTTACTATAGCTGGCTCGAAAAGCTGGGGCTAGGGCAGAAGGTTGAGGTTGATTTACCTTTTGAGGCTTCCGGGCAGATCAAAAGTCGGCAGAAATTTACATCGGTACGAGTTGAACCCGCCACAGCGTCTTTTGGGCAAGGCTTTTCTTTAACTCCCCTACAACTGGTACAACTCCACGCGGTGCTGGCAAATGGAGGCAAGTTGGTAACGCCCCATGTTGTCCAAGGCTTGTTTGATACAAAAGGGCAACCCTATTGGCAACCTCGATTGACAGCACCCCGCCCAATTTTCTCACCCCAAACCACTCAGGAAGTCCTGAGAATGATGGAAAGTGTGGTTAATGATGGAACAGGGAAGAACGCACAAATTCAAGGGTATCGGGTTGCAGGAAAAACAGGCACGGCTCAAAAAGCGAGTCCTACGGGTGGTTATTATTCCGATGCGAAGATTACTAGTTTTGTCGGGATTTTTCCTGTAGAATCTCCGCGTTATGTGGTTTTAGCGGTGGTGGATGAACCGAAAGGAAAGGATGCGTTTGGTTCGACTGTTACAGCGCCTGTTGTGAAGTCGGTAATTGAAGCGTTGATTGGGATTGAGCGAATTTCCC
>CADCTM010000841.1 GCA_902805485.1 uncultured Coleofasciculus sp.
GGTGAAGAATTTACGCCGGAACTGAGAGCGCAAGAAGCTCGCGTTCAAGCGGCGGCTGAGAAGTTACAGGATTCGTGAGATCAAGCAGGCGATCGCACATTGCAAGGAACTCTTTTCTATCTACCCTCTAAAAAATCACTGAGGAACTACGATGACAACCACAACTGCCAAAACGCAAGATGAAGTCCTGATTCGAGAGGTAATAGACGCGCGAGCAAACGCATCCGTAACAAAAATGTGCAGGGAGTGTTACCCAATTTCACCTAGGACTCCATCGGTTATTTCCTCGCAACACCACTCCAACAGCGCCTCTTAAGGAGGATCTAGCAGGCTGGTTCGCAACGTGAAGCGGTCAAATTGGCTACGAAATTAGAGATCTTACAATCTCTATTGGCGATAATGTTGCCTACAGCCATAGTTTGAACCGATTGACCGGATTAAGAACGGATGGTGGGCATACTGACGTTTGGTTTCGCAAAACTCTTTGTTTTCAGAAGATCAACGGTCAGTGGGCGATCTCGCACATACACGAATCGGTCCCCATGCATATGGACGGTAGCTTCAAAGCAGCCACTGATCTCAAGCCATAAAGCTCATATCTGAGCCTTGAAACAAATAATTGTCAATTTAGGAGAGAATTCCCATGACTTATGTCGATGGGTTTTTGCTAGCAGTACCCACTTCCCAGCGTGCAGCTTATCAAAAAATAGCTGAAGATGCAGCCGTTGTGTTTAAGGAATATGGTGCGCTCAAAGTGGTTGAATGTTGGGGTGATGATGTGCCTGACGGCAAGCTGACCTCTTTCCCAATGGCGGTTCAATGTCAGGAGAACGAAACAGTGGTTTTCTCCTGGATTATTTGGCTTTCCCGTGAAGCGCGTGATGAGGGAAATCAGAAAGCAATGGCCGATCCGCGAATGCAACCAGCCGAGGAGATGCCCTTTGATGGCAAGCGCATGATCTTCGGCGGTTTTGAGATGATCATTGAAAGCTAAAGGAATGCTGCTCTCTGCGTGATCTAGGTGCAGTGTATTTTCAACAGGAGAAAAACTATGGCGACTAAAATTTTCGTCAATCTACCCGTCCAAGATTTAGATCAATCCGAAA
>CADCTM010000842.1 GCA_902805485.1 uncultured Coleofasciculus sp.
ACAATTTGGGCTGAATCGAGGTTGTTTAGTTCGTTCTAAAGAACTTAGCCCCAATGCTACTAGATCCTTAGAATGTTTAAATCAGCTTCTGAAGAAACGCGGCGAATGGGTGAAGCTGACAGGCGATGACATTAAGCCTCTTTTAGCGATTCGCTCTGTCTATCAGAATCTTCAAGATTACGAGTTAAGTGAAGAGCAGATTTTTGATTTTATTGATCAAAGAAATTTAGCAGTTGACAATTATCTAATCCGTGAAATTCTGAGTGATCCATCGGGTCAGGTTCCTAGTGGTTTGGTTGAGGAATGAATAACTCTGTTTTAATTGACACAGCCTTGTGTTTACCTGCCCCTGACATTGAAGCGTTGCTCGAAGGGCGAATGATTGCTGCCACGCCTCGGATATTTATCAATCCGGGGCGGCAATTTGCCCTCTGTCCCTCCAATACTTCGATTAACACACTACCGATTGAGCAGTACTATCGTTCAAGTTTTTTGCCAATTGCCCAAAGAACCCTGGCTGAACTGGCTTCTGAGACAGTTTCGATTAAAGCGTGGGCAAGGTGTGAACTTTGCCAAGTTCTCAATGAGGCTGAATCTTTTGGTATTTTGTCGCAGCTAACCGTATGGACAGAGGAAGCCTTGCAGCAGACTCTCTCACAAGCAGGTCAGATTTTTCTAACTTACCTGCGCGTTTATCAGCTACCTCAGCCTTTTGAAATGCCACTGCATCCGAATCCCCGATTTATTCCTCTGCCGGAACCACTGACAGTTACTGAAGCAACGCCTGTGTTGAGCGATCGCCTTTTCACCCAACGCCGCCGCCAGTTAGAAAAACCAGAGCCACCCTTGCATCCTGAACTGGAAGAGTTGCAAAATGCGATCGCTCTTTTATCAGCCACCAACGCAGCAGCAGAGGAACTAGACCAGAGTATAAGAATATTTCTGGGCTGGAGTAGTAATCAAACTGCAAAGCGAATAGATTCAGATTTGGCTTGGATTCAGAAAATTGCAGAGGTAGGCAACTCCAGCGACGGTCAAGAATTTGAAAAATTAGTCCGCAGGAGCTTAATAAAGCTAGGTTTCACAAATTCTAACAGCAACC
>CADCTM010000843.1 GCA_902805485.1 uncultured Coleofasciculus sp.
AACTCAAAAACAGCCTGTTCTATAAGTGAATCTTAGAACTCTGAAAAACATTACTGGCGAGAGAGTTTTCAGGCAAAAAATGGAAGAAATACTATGACATCGGCTGAACAAACACAGGCATTACAACCACCCCAGCATCAAGACCACCGACCTGGTAGCGAAGCAGAAATGACGCCAAAGCCCCAGTCTCAAGGCTCTCAGTATCGAGCAGGTGGCAAACTGCAAGGCAAAGTAGCACTCATTACAGGTGGTGATAGCGGCATTGGTCGAGCAGTGGCGATCCTATACGCTAAAGAGGGAGCGGATGTAGCGATTGTCTACCTCAGCGAACAGCAGGATGCAGAAGAAACCAAGCGACTGGTGGAAGCTGAAGGAAAGCGCTGTTTGCCCATCCCAGGTGATATCGGTGACGAACAGTTTTGCAAGCTCGCGGTACAGCAGACAGTGAACGAGTTGGGCAATCTTGATATATTAATCAACAATGCTGCAGAACAACACCCGCAGCAGAGTATTGAGGATATCACTGCCGAGCAACTGGAGCGTACTTTCCGCACCAATATCTTCGCGATGTTCTTCTTAACCAAGGCAGCACTACCGCATCTGAAGAAAGGCAGCGTCATTATTAATACCACTTCAGTCACTGCATACAAGGGCAACCCCCAATTGCTGGATTACTCGTCAACCAAAGGAGCGATCGTTGCCTTCACTCGTTCTTTATCGCAATCCTTGATTGAAAAGGGTATTCGCGTAAATGGTGTTGCTCCTGGTCCCATCTGGACTCCCCTGATTCCTTCAACCTTTCCAGAGGAAAAGGTTAAGAGCTTTGGCGCACAAGTGCCAATGCAGCGAGCAGGACAGCCCGATGAAGTTGCTCCTTGTTATGTGTTCTTGGCTTCGGATGACTCTTCGTATATGTCTGGTCAAATACTGCATCCAAACGGTGGAGAAATCGTTAACGCTTAAGCTGTGATTATTCCGGTTAGGAATACAAACTTTTGCCTTAGACAAGTAACTTAAAAAGCCGCCCCCTAACTACTAGTTAGAGGGCGGCTTTGTTTGAATATTGAACTGTCATCGAGCCTTTTTCCCGTGGGTCTACC
>CADCTM010000844.1 GCA_902805485.1 uncultured Coleofasciculus sp.
GAGCATGACATTTTCGACAAAGAAGCTGAAGGTTCTCTACCACATCTTTACCTCTACATTTGCGAGCTTTTATGTGGTGAAGGTCTAGCTTTTCTGTGCTGCCACAGATTTCACACTTAGCTCCTCGTTCAGCAATAATAGTCTCTTTCAGTTCGCGCCATTGGGAGTTTTCCGCATTACCTACCCAAACCTGTTCGGGTAGGGGAAAGTCGGTTAGAGTCATCCCCATGCTCCACTCTCCCTGAATATAAGGATTTTCGGGAGAGCGTGAGCGATATTTGGTTATTGGTAAGTCACTCAGGCGGTAGAGGAAGAGATACTTTTCACCATTGCGGATTCCCAAGTTATATCTCCGTCCATTTTCCCGTAGTTTGTACATCTCGATGATGCGTCGGGGTGGTAACTTGTGTCGTTTGGCAAGCCAAGTGAATAATCGTTGATTGACCCAGAAGTCTAGGTCTTTGGCTATCCCTTTAACGTTGCTATGGCGATAATAGTTAATCCATCCCCTCAAAACTGCGTTCAAGGCAGAGATTTTGAGCAGGGGCGAGTCTTGAAACTGCTTCCGCTTAGTCATCTCCTTGATTTTGAGTTTTAACTTCTTTTGATTTTCCTGTGCGGGTGTGACCAGAACCTTCGGTCGGTCATGTGCGCTTACGTAGCGTTGGACGTGAAAACCAAGAAAGTCAAAACCCTCGTTGACATGGGTAATCTGCGTCTTTTCCTGTGAGAGTTCGAGTTTGAGTTCTTCTTCTAAAAAGGTTTTGAACTCGTTTTTTAGTCTCATCGCTTCTGCTTTACTACCGTTGGTTAACAGTAGAAAATCATCGGCATATCGAATTAACGCGCAGTTCCCTTGATGTCTGAGCCGACGACGTTCCTTTTCTTTGCGGTTGAGGTTGCCATATTTGTTCCACCAATAAATATCTAATTGGTGTAGGTAGATGTTTGCCAAAAGTGGCGAACAGATGCCACCTTGAGGTGTACCGATGTCGGTACGTTTGACTAGGCAATTTTCCATAATCCCCGCTTTGAGGAAACGTTCTATCACCTTAAGAAGGCGTTGATCCGCTATCCTTTTCGCCATGA
>CADCTM010000845.1 GCA_902805485.1 uncultured Coleofasciculus sp.
TCATTCCCGCCTGTAGGCTTATCTCCGCAGCTAGCTTTAGGGAAGTTGAACGCTTGAGACTGAGGTGCTGCATTCTTCGCAGTTGGAATTGAGGCTTGAGCTGTGCATCCAGCCAGAAGAGTTAGTGCGCCCAAAGCGATCAGCAGCTTTCTCATGTCAGTCTCCGATAGTATGACGTTGCTTCTGTTTTTAATATCGGAGGCTGAAGTGTGCGATCGCGTTTGCGGCTTGTACTACTTGATGTATGAATTTGCGAAAGTACAGAAATACCCTGATGCAGTTGAGATGCGATCGCCTACATTAATCTGTATATGTAGAGCTTGCGGAGGTTTTCGATGACAATGCTGAACCAGCAGTTGACGACTGAAACTGAAGTTGAGACACGACCATTTGTCGTGCGGATGCATCCTGTGGTTAATTTGACAGATGACCAATTTTTCGAGTTTTGTCAAATCAACCGGGACTTACGCATTGAGCGCACGGCTACAGGAGAACTGCTGATTATGCCGCCGACTGGCTCAGAAACAGGTGGAAGCAACTTTGAACTAGCTGTGCAGTTCGGGAACTGGGTAAAACAAGAAGGCACTGGCAAGGGCTTTGACTCCAGCACTGGGTTTACCTTACCCAATGGTGCAACCATCTCCCCTGATATTTCCTGGGTAAAACTAGAACGGTGGAATGCCCTTTCAAAGCAGCAGAGAACAAAGTTTGCTCCCATTAGTCCAGACTTTGTAGTAGAACTGCGTAGCTCAAGCGACAGCGTGAGCGCGTTGCAGAACAAGATGCAACAGTACATCGACAACGGGGTAAAACTGGGGTGGCTTTTAGATCGCAAGAATCGGCGGGTTTACGTCTATCGCCCTGGCGTGCCGGTCGAACGTTTGGATAATCCAGAAACGGTGAGCGGTGACCCAGAACTCCCTGGTTTTGTTTTGAAATTAGGAGAAATTTGGTAGAAGGGCAACCTCAGACTAATTCGTCCAGTAGTGCTGTTACCTCAGCTTGGTCACGCCCTCGGTTGTCGTCATAAATCATCAGCGTGTCTAACTGCCGATGTCGGCTCAACTTTTGTACCTTCCGCACATTC
>CADCTM010000846.1:0-1530 GCA_902805485.1 uncultured Coleofasciculus sp.
TTGTCAGTCAATGTTACAGCAATGTTTCGTGACCCAAGCTTTTATCTTGCCTTTCGCAACAACGTTGTGCCACTCCTGCGGACTTATCCGTTTATTCGGATCTGGCACGCCGGATGTTCCACGGGGGAAGAAGTTTACTCAATGGCGATCCTCATGGAAGAAGAAGGGCTTTATCATCGTTGTCGGTTTTATGCTACCGATATGAATGAGCTAGTTTTGCAAAAAGCCCGGACAGGAATTTTTCACCTGGACTCGATGCAAGAGTATACCCAAAACTATCTCCAAGCAGGCGGGAAGCGGTCGTTTTCTGAGTATTATACTGCCGCTTATAACAATGCGATTTTCCGGTCGTCGCTTAAAGAAAATATTGTTTTTTCTCAACATAATTTAGCGACCGATGGCTCGTTCAATGAGTTCAATGTTATCCTGTGTCGGAATGTCCTGATTTATTTCAATCAAACCCTCCAAGACCGAGTCCACAACTTGCTGTACGATAGCTTAAGTCGTTTCGGGGTCTTGGGTTTAGGTCGTCAAGAAACAATTAAATTTACTCCCCATGAAAAACATTATGAAGTGCTAGAAAAGCGCGAGAAGCTTTACCGTCGTGTTGAGTGACACTGAAATTACAGCAGTTTTCAACTCAATCAAGGTACAGAGACTATTGTGAGGGCGAGTTTTGGAGAGCAACGATTTGGTTTGAAGACAAGGATGATTATAATCAATTCGGTACACTTTTATGTAATCGCGCGAACTTGCAAATTGCGATAAATCGCCTTACCCAAGAGAGACAACAGATGGAGAAGAGAGAAAAGAAAGTTGGAGAACTAGCCACCCCACCTGCCTTCTAATAATTTCAGACAATTACAGAACCAGAAACGTAACTTAGGAGGAGAAAAATACGACTTATTTAAGTAAATGCTCGTACGATATTGTGGTGGTGGGGGCTTCTTTGGGAGGATTACACGCCCTGGAAATTTTATTGGCTGGTTTACCGCAAAACTTTCCCCTGCCAATGGCGATTGCCCAACATCGTCATAAAAATGCCGACGCCTTAAGTGCTGTTTTACAGCGCAAGTGCGCTTTACCCCTATCGGAAGCAGAAGACAAAGAAGTGATCGCTCCTGGACATGTATACTTAGCCCCCGCTGACTATCACTTACTTGTTGAAGTCGGGTGCTTGGCCCTCTCAACTGAGGCTCCTGTTGCTTATGCGCGACCTTCAATTAATGTACTGTTTGAGTCAGCCGCTGACGCCTACGGCAAACGTGTAATAGGGGTGATTTTGACAGGATCGAGTGATGATGGTGCCAAAGGACTCGCTACTATTAAAGCTAATGGTGGAATACCGATAGTTCAGGAACCAACCACTGCCCAAAGTCCGACAATGCCAAAAGCAGCGATTAATGCTTTGCAGAAACAGCGATCGCCTAATACAGCACTTGCGACTGATTGGATCTTGCCCCTGTGTGATATTGCTGCTCTAATAGTTAACCTTTGCTACCCGGCACTGAGGTAAAAAAATATGCCCCC
>CADCTM010000846.1:1540-7073 GCA_902805485.1 uncultured Coleofasciculus sp.
CTCGAACCGAAAGTTAACGTTCTTCTCGTGGATGACCATCCAGAAAATCTGCTGGCACTGGAAGCGATATTAGGCAGCCTGGGTCAGCATTTGGTTAGGGCTAACTCAGGGGCAGAAGCCTTGAGATGCCTACTCCATCAAGATTTTGCCGTAATTCTCCTGGATGTCCAAATGCCGGGAATGGATGGCTTTGAGACGGCGACGCTGATCCGAAACCGAGTGCGATCGCAACATACTCCGATTATTTTCCTAACCGCTTTTAGCACCAGCGACACGTTGAGATTTAAAGGGTATGCCTTGGGTGCTGTAGACTACTTGTTTAAGCCTGTTGAGCCAGAAATATTAATTTCAAAGGTGGCAGTATTTGTTGATTTATTCAAGAAGACAGCAGAAGTAAAATCCCAAGCGGCACAACTGGCAGCGGTTAATACTGAACTTAAAGAAAGTGAGCAGCGGTTTCGTTCGTTGAGTGCCTGCTCTCCTGTAGGCATTTTCCTGACGGATCAAGAAGGTTGCTGTACCTATACAAACCCACGCTTCCAAGCGATCTGTAACTTGAGTTTTGAGGAAAGTTTGGGAGCAGGTTGCTGGCAGGCGGTTCATCCGGACGATCGCGTTGTCATTGCCGAGTGGGAAAGTCGGACGCTCACTCCTTCTGATTACTGTAATGAGTTTCGTCTCCAAACCCCAGATCAGCCGATGCGTTGGGTTAACCTCCGCGCTTCGCCTATGTACTCCGCTCAAGGGGAATTTCTCGGTCATGTTGGCACTGTTGAAGATATTACCGAACGTAAGCAAGCGGAAGAAGCACGCGCTCAAATTATCCAAGAACAAGTGGCACGGCAGCAGGCGGAAGAAGCAAACCGCATGAAGGATGAGTTTTTGGCTACGCTTTCCCACGAATTGCGTACTCCGCTGAATTCGATCCTTGGTTGGGCGGGACTTTTGCGGACACGCGAGTTTGATGCTGCAACTACTGCTCGTGCCCTTGAAACTATTGAGCGCAATGCTAAGTCCCAAGCGCAACTGATTGAGGATATTTTGGATGTATCACGGATTATTCGTGGCAAGCTCACTCTCAAGCTCCGCTCGCTGAACCTTTGTTCTGTAATTGAGGCAGCAATTGAGGCGATGCGCCCCGCAGCCCAAGACAAAAAGATTCAATTAGAAGCGAGACTAAATCCTGGGGGAGATTTTATCTCTTCGGGAAAGATGGATGGTGCTAATGCTAATGGAAGCTTAAAGAAGGAAATTTTTGTTAAGGGTGATCCAGAGCGTTTGCAACAGGTGGTCTGGAATTTAGTTTCTAATGCGATTAAATTTACACCGGAAGGTGGCAAGGTTGAAGTTTTACTGCTGACTGCGGGTTCTCATGCCGAAATTCAGGTAAGGGATACGGGAAGTGGTATTAGTTCAGAGTTTCTTCCCTATGTATTTGATCGCTTCCGTCAGGAAGATAGTACGACGACTCGCTCTTACGGGGGGTTGGGACTAGGGTTAGCAATTGTCCGCCATTTAGTTGAATTGCATGGTGGCACGGTTCAGGTAGATAGTGAGGGAGAGGGAAAGGGAGCAACGTTTACGGTTAAACTTGACCTCGAAGACAGTGCTAAGGAACGACGCCTATGTAATGGTAATGATTCCAATCACGATTTAGAACATTTGGAATTACAGGCAGATCAAGCTTTTCTTCCAAGTGGAACAACGGTTGTACCGCCTGTTTTGGAAGGTTTGCAGATTCTGATTGTTGATGATGAGCCAGATGTGCGGGAACTCCTTCTCACTGTCATCGAAGAGTCAGGGGCAAAAGCGATCGCTGCGGCTTCGGTTTCTGAGGCACTGAAAATTCTCGATAAATTCCAGCCAGATGTCTTAGTTAGTGATATTGGGATGCCGCTTGAGGACGGTTATACGCTAATTCGCCAGGTAAGAGAGCTTGAGGTTAAGCGAGAAAGACTTCTGCCTGCAATTGCTTTGACGGCGTATGTGAGAGATGAAGATTCTGAAAATGCGATCGCTTCTGGTTTTCAAATGCATCTATCTAAGCCAGTGGATACTACTGAGTTAGTAAAAGTTGTCGCTAGTCTTGCCGGACGAGCTGTAGACAAAGGTATTTTTCAACAAGAAGTATAAGAATAAAAAGTTAAATCTTTATTTCTATACTTCTTGTATAAGTCTTAACAGTTGATGAAATCGCAGATATAGTTATCAAATTCTGATGCTGATAATTAATATTATTGATTAATGCCCTTAGGTTGCATCTGACACAGAATTACACCAAACCATTGCTTTGAATCGGTCCAGACTTGGAGAGGTTTTAAGCTTTTTGCCTCCAGCTCTTGTTGCACAACATTTAAGTTAAATTTCCGGGAAATTTCTGTTAAAATTGTTTCCCCAGCTTCAAAATTAACACTAAGGTCTAGAGCTTTTAGCCGTACAGTTTGCGCTCTCAAACTCCGCAAATGCATTTCAATTTGGTGCAAATTTTCGTTATAAAACGCCCAATGTTCAAACTGTTCTGTATCAAAGTTTCCCTCAAAACGCCGATTTAGATGTTTTAGCATATTGAGATTAAACTCAGCCGTTACACCTTGATTATCGTTGTAAGCAGCTTCCAATAACTGTTTTGATTTTTGCAGATCAACTCCCAATAAAAAATACTCCCCAACTGACAACGCGGCAGTAATTTGCGAGAAAAACGCCTCACATTCTTGCCTATTAAGATTACCCAACGTACTTCCTAGGAAAAAAATCATCCGTGTCGGTAGTTGGGTTGGCATTAACTGTTGCAGTGCCAACTCATAAGTACTTACTAAACCGAGAATCTGAAGTGAAGGGTAATCCCGAAGTAACTGCTCCGCACTACTTTTTAGAATTCCCGAGCTAACATCAATGGGTAAATATCGTAACGGATAATTCAACGCTTCGTAAGCATTTAATAATGTCCGAGTTTTCGTTGAACTACCACTACCCAGTTCCACCAGTTCACACGCACCAGTTATTTGGGCAATTTCACCTGCATATTGGCGCAAAATTTCTGTTTCTGTGCGCGTTGGGTAATATTCAGGTAACTCGCAGATTTGTTCAAATAGCTTTGAACCAGGGTCATCATAGAAATATTTTGGTGGTAAGGTTTTGAAAGACTGAGTTAACCCTTGAATTACATCATTACCAGCATCTTCTTCAGACTTAGAGGGGACACTGAGATTGATTAATTGCTTGATTTGTAGGCGATCCTCTGTTAAAAAACGAGGCTTACTGTAAGCGCCAAATGCACTCTGATTTACATTCCTCACTTTATTTTCTTCCCAAAAAACTACATAAAAATTGCCCTCAACATAGGGGTTTGCCAGATGTTTTAGGCTCAAACTTGTGATTATTTCTCTTAGCAGAAATCACTAAGATATCGCGTAAACACATTAACCGAGATCAAGCAAAATTTCTTACCTTAAGACAAGGTTTTACTTGAAGCACAACGAAAACCTGCTAAAATTTGGCGAATGCCTGGATGATACCAGTTACGAAAGCTAGAGCGCATCGACCAAGGGCGAGTTGCCCAACTGCCCCCTTTAAGCACTCGGTGTTGTCCGTCGAAGTAGGTTTGGGAATAGCCTCGGTAAGGGTAACTCATAAATCCTTCATAAGCATCAAACCAGCTTGATGTCCACTCCCAAACATTGCCGAGTAGATCGTAGCAACCATAAGCACTCTGCCCTGCTGGGTAAGCGTTTACAGGTGTTGTTCGTCCAGCAATATTGTCATGATTACATCGAGAAGGATCGGGTTGAGTATTTCCCCAAGGATAAGTATGGCGGCTTTTTATTGTGGCATCCCAACTCGCGGCTTTTTCCCACTGTGCCTCAGTCGGCAGTCCCTTGCCCACAAATCTTGCATAGGCATCCGCTTCATACCAGCTAACGCCGCAGACGGGATGATGATCCCAGGTAGGATCGTTTGACCAATAAAGGGGTTCTTGTACAGAATTCTCTTGAAGCCATTGCCACCCCGCCGGAACCCACCATTGGGGATTATGATAGCCCCCAGCATCCATAAATACGCGATACTGCTTACAGGTTACGGGATAGCGATCGATCCAGTAGGTATCCAGATATACTTGATGAAGCGATCGCTCATTATCCATTGCTTCAACCGAGTCGTTCCCCATCTCAAACTCGCCTGCCGCAATTTCAATCATTTGTGCGGCTGGTTCCAGAGGAGGAGTAAAAATTAAAGAAGGCTCTTCAACTTTTAATCTTTCATTATTATTTTTTAATTCTTGCCAAAGATGCCAGCGTTGTAATTGCAAGACAAAAGCGATCGTTTCAGTGTGCTGACTTTCATGTTGAATTAAAAAGTGCCAGAGTCGTTCTTGTTCATCTAAAGGTGCAGTTTTTAGGTAGGTTAAGACTTGGGTTCTCACCGTATCCAAATAATCACAAACTTCGAGCAGCGGGGGTAACTTTTCGCGATCGCATTTTGGTAAACCGTCTGCTGCCAACAGCTTGCGATATTCGGGAAACAACGGCGGTAAACCCGCACACCGTTCTAATATCCACAACGCTTCCGTATAAGCAATATGACCGAGATGCCAACCCGCAGGGCTAAACTCTGGATGTGCTTGTTTGCAAAAACTCGCATCATTGATTCCGTCAAATAATGCCAATGTGCCGTTGCGACACTGTTGCATCGCCTCTCGGATGGCTTCTCTACTAGAGTTGATCGACTTTAACATCAAGATTTTCTTCAACAGTAAGAATGCTACTATTTTTACAACTATTCCAGTTGCCCTCGAATAGCGGTTCCGAAGCAATAATTACCGCATCAGGATACAGAGGATCATCCCGAAGCCAGTAAAGTGTAGGAGAGTTGCTGCCGTAAGCATAGCGACTGGCAACAAGGCGATGTCCGTCACCAATGATGATGTTGGCACTAAAACTAACCTGATGTAATTTTGCCAAATTTGTAACAGTCATCAGTGTTTTCTGTAAAGCTTGTTCAAGGCTACTATCCGGGGATGATTTTAACTCATTAACTAGCAAGGCAAAGATGTGTTCAGAATCGGTGTTACCGTCAATCGATTGGTAAACTTCATCATTAAGAAGTTCCCGCATCGGTCGATAGAGTGACTTTCGGAAATTGTCGATATAGCCGTTGTGGATAAATAATAGCCGCTTATCTCGAAACGGTTGACAATTGCTGATATCTAGCGCTTGTCCAGCGGTTGCACTGCGAACATATCCCAGTACACATCGCGACTCAATATAACGGCTCAATTGGGGAAGATTAGTGTCATTCCAAATGGGTAATGTACTTTTGTAGGTAAAAGCGTCAACATTTTGCTCAGTATGATACCAGCCAATTCCTAATCCATCAGCATTGACTACGCCCGAGGTCATTTCCTTCGGTTGATAACTCTGAACAAGCAAAGAATGCTCTGGTTTATACAACAGATAGTCAAGTTGAATTTTTGACCCAAGGTAGCCAAGTAATCGGCACATAAGATGTTTGAACTTCTAAAGTTTATATCAGCCAA
>CADCTM010000846.1:7122-7474 GCA_902805485.1 uncultured Coleofasciculus sp.
GAGCGGAAGACTATTCCTCGTCAAAATCTTTGTTTTATTAAGTTATGAAACTCAATCAACAATCTTTTAATCCTAACCTCATCCTCCCTGTAGGAACGCAGGTTATCACTCGTATTGCCGTCAAGCTTGCTGTTGGAGTTGAGCGTCCCTGTGGCACACTTGGAATCATTGTGAACGCGCCAAGTGACCATTCACATTGCTATCGGGTACAATTTCCTGACGGGGCACAAACCTCACTACGTAGGGAAGAACTGAGCATTCGCAAACATTGGCAAGAGGAAAGCTTGCAAGATACCGCCAGCCTCCCGGATGAGGCGCACTTTTATAATTATGTCATTTACCGCTGTGTAGT
>CADCTM010000847.1 GCA_902805485.1 uncultured Coleofasciculus sp.
ATAAATAGCAGAGACTTTGAGAAAAAGTTTGTGAGGAACAGCAGGACTTCCACTAACAATCACACCTGGTTCTACATCATTATGAATACCAGCTTTTGCACTAGCGATCGCACCATCGCCAATTTTCGCTTGATTGGCAATTCCCACCTGACCAGCTAGAATCACCCGATTACCTACTTTAACACCACCCGCTAACCCAACTTGCGATGCCATGGCGCCGTTTTCTCCGACTTGGCAACCATGACCGATTTGTACTAAATTATCAATCTTGGCATTCCGCCCAATTCGGGTTTCCCCAACAGCGGGACGATCAATTGTCGTATTACAACCGACTTCGACGCCATCTTCTAAAACAGTACAGCCAGATTGCTGCATTTTGAACCAACCTGTGGCGGTGGGGACGAAACCAAAGCCTTCTGCACCGATAACTGCACCGCTATGGATGACGCAATTTGCACCAATTCGGGCGCGTTCATGGATTGTACAGTTGGCGTGTAAAATAGTGCGATCGCCTATTTGCACATCGGGATAAATCACAACATTCGGATGAATGCAGACATCATCACCGAGTTTCACCCCAGCTTGAATAACAACATGGGCGCCGATGGCAGCATCTTTACCAATTTCGGAAGTAGGATGAATAATCGCAGTGGGATGAATTTCTGGGGATGGGTGGAAGGGTTGGTAGAAAAAAGCGATCGCTTGTGCAAAGACTAATCGTGGATCAGATACACTAATCCAAGCAATTCCTCGTTCATTCGCTTGTGCTTGTAACGGCGCATCCCGTGGCAAAATCAACGTACCTGCCGCTGTCTTCCCTACCATCGAGGCAAATTTTGCGCCCTCGATATAGCTGAGGGTATTAGGAGATGCTTGATCAATAGGTGCAACGCCGGTAATATCTGGGTCAATATCTTGATTGATACCCAAACTATTATGCGCCGCCGCCTCACCTAATTTTCCAACAATTTCGCTAAATTTCATCCTTCCCTAGCCGGCATACGCAGGCGCAAGTTTGTGTCGTCAGTTATCTGTTCACTACTCTAAGTTTCCCATCGCTTGACCTGCTAGCCAAGCCGTTGTCCAAGCACTCTGAAAATTAAATCCACCCGTAACGCCATCAATATCCAAGATTTCGCCAGCAAAGTAAAGATGTGGCACTAAACGACTTTCCATAGTTTTAAAGTCCACTTCTTTTAAACGGACGCCGCCACAAGTCACAAATTCTTCCTTAAAAACACCTTTTCCTTTAATAGAATAGCGTCCCTGAATTAGTTCTTGAATTAGCCCATTTAAGGCTTTTTTCGACACCTCCGCCCAACGTTCCTCTGCACTAATACCGACAAAAGTAACAAGACTCGACCAAAGACGTTTGGGAATAGGAACCGGACAACTATTAATAATAAGTCGTCTGGGTAACTGCGACTTAACCGCTAACAGTGTTTTACGCAAAGTTTCCTCAGTGTGCTGAGGCAACCAATTAACAAGTAAGGGTGTTTGATAGTGATGTTCATGCAAAAATCTCGCACCCCAAGCGGAAAGCTTGAGTACAGATGGACCACTTAACCCCCAATGAGTAATTAATAATGGTCCTCTTTGTTCACTCAAATGTTTCCCCGCTTCGGGTAGTCGCACAAGCGCCTCATTCACACTTACTCCCGCTAAATCTTGCAAACGCGGGTCTGTTACCTGAAAAGTAAATAAGGAAGGGACAGGGGGTTCGACAGTATGCCCCATCTCTTTTAGCCAACGATAACTTTGGGGGTTGCTGCCAGTAGCAAGGAGAAGGCGGGAGCATTCTATAATCTCCCCTGTCTTCAACTCCACCTCAAACTCATACCCTGTATCTAAATCTAACTGTCCCTTAATCGGATAGGGGCTGGGGGTGACGCTGACATCCGACTGCCGCATCACCGACTTAACAGGCGTCCCCGTGTAAACTCTCACCCCAGCATCTTCTGCTGCCTTAACCAAGCAATTAATAATCGTTTCCGAACTATCTGTAACCGGAAACATCCGCCCATCAGACTCAGTTTTTAGCTGAACACCATGAGACTCAAACCAGGCAACCGTATCCTTCGCTTGAAACCGCGTCAAAGCACCGCGCAACGCCTTACCACCTCTAGGGTAATATTGCACCAACTCGGCGGGGTCAAAACAGGCATGAGTCACATTACAACGTCCACCACCGGAAACGCGAACCTTTGCTAATGGTTGATACCCAGCTTCTAATAACGTGACTTGGGTACGGGGATGGGCAGTCGCACAAGCAATTGCCCCAAAAAAACCAGCGGCACCACCGCCAATTACAACAACTTTTAAAGGTGCAACCAAGAAATTACTAAATACAATGACTAATGATTACTATTGTGCTTCAAAGTAGTCTTTGGCAGCACCACAAGTTGGGCAAACCCAATCCTCTGGCAAGTCGGCGAAAGCTGTTCCAGGTTCGATGTCATTATCAGGATCGCCTTCTTCGGGGTTATATTCATAGCTGCAAACAGTGCAGGTGTAGCTGTCCATTTTTGTTTTCCTTTAATCAACTTGCGCCTAGTATAGTCCTCAATCGCGATCGCTTAGGCGGCTGAATGTTTTATTTATTTAATTAATGGTCGATTCTGTCTATTATCCAAGCGTCACTTTTTGCTTGAACCTGACGCCATCTCGATATTTTCAATGCTCTTCACTGAATCCTTCTGGCATAAACTTGACTTAATACCGCCGCGTTTTCTGAACGCCGTAAACAATTCCTGCGGCAATGGAAAGCAAAATTAAGACTAATATTATACCACCCGGAAGCGCCGTAAATCCTGGAACTCCAAAGCCTCTCAGGAAATAGACAAAAAACGTCAGTGCCATAGTACCGACAAAAGCGTAAGTCAGGGTTTGATTTTCAGATGGGGGAGTCACGGGTTGATACCAATAAACGGTGAAATGGGTTCCGAAATGAGGGATTAAGGCTTTTATTTTGAGTCTACTGTTGGCTACACCAAAAAAGACAGGCAGCGCCACAACGCCGCCTGTCCTATTATTATCATCTAGCCTTCAGATTAACTAGGCTGCACCGTCAACACCTCAACCGGCAAACGCTTGAATGCCAGACGTTCATTCTCGACATCTACATAAATCGTGTCGCCATTGCGGAACTCACTCCGTAGGATACCCTTAGCGATTTGAGTTTCCAGTTCCCGCTGAATTGCTCGCTTCAACGGTCGTGCGCCGAACACTGGATCATACCCTACTTCTGCCAAGAAATCAAGAGCAGACTCAGAAAGTTTCAGAGACATCTTGCGTTCGGCTAACCGTTGTTCTAGGCGCTTGGTTTGCAGATAAACAATATGCCGCAATTGGCTTTTCTTCAAGGCATGGAAGATAATCACCTCATCAATGCGGTTGAGGAATTCTGGACGGAAGCTACTCCGCATTGCCTCCATTACCCGACTATGCATTTCATCATAGTGGCTATCATCGCCGGCAACATCAAGGATATATTGAGAACCGATGTTACTGGTCATGATGATGACGCTATTCTTGAAGTCTACCGTATGACCTTGAGAATCAGTAACGCGACCATCATCAAGGATTTGCAGCATCACGTTGAAGACATCTGGGTGCGCTTTCTCGATTTCGTCGAACAGGATTACCGCATAAGGACGACGGCGGATCGATTCGGTAAGTTGTCCACCTTCTTCATAACCGATATATCCCGGAGGCGCACCAAGTAACCGAGAAACTGAATGCTTCTCCATATAT
The DNA here is from genome assembly GCA_902805485.1 of uncultured Coleofasciculus sp. Lineage (GTDB taxonomy): Bacteria > Cyanobacteriota > Cyanobacteriia > Cyanobacteriales > Coleofasciculaceae > CADCTM01. The sequence continues at coordinate 3,754 of CADCTM010000847.1, forward strand.
TCCGACATATCAATCCGCACTAGAGCTTCTTCCGTGTCGAAGAGGTAAGCGGCAAGTGCTTTTGCCAGTTCCGTCTTGCCAACGCCCGTAGGACCGAGGAAAATAAAGCTAGCGGTGGGACGATTTGGGTCAGCTAAACCAGCACGCGATCGCTGAATCGCATCGGCAACCGCAGTAACCGCTTCCTCTTGACCAACTACTCGTTGATGCAACTCATCTTCTAAATGCAGCAGTTTCTCCATCTCCGACTCAACCAGCTTGCTGATCGGAATTCCTGTCCACTTAGAGATGATTTACGCAATATCAGATTCGGTAACTTCTTCTCGTAGTAGGGATGAACCACTGGTTTGAGTTGCCGCTAGCTGGGTTTCTGCTTGTTGCAGTGAGGATTGCAACTGGGTTAATGTCCCGTATTTTAACTCAGCGGCTTTGTTCAGGTCGTAATTGCGTTCCGCTTGGCTTATTTCGACATTTATGCGGTCAATTTCTTCCTTAATGCTTTGAATGCGGTTGAGACTGTCTTTTTCTGACTGCCATTGTGCATTTAAAGCGCGTTGATCTTCTTGAAGGTCGGCAATTTCTTTTTCGAGACGTTCCAACCGTTCACGGGAGGCAGGATTGCTCTCTTTTTGCAATGATAGCTGTTCCATTTGCAATTGCATCACCCGGCGATCGATTTCGTCGAGATCTTCGGGTTTGGAGGTTATCTCCATTTTCAACCGGGCGGCGGCTTCGTCCACAAGGTCGATCGCTTTATCGGGTAAGAAGCGATCGCTAATATACCGCGTAGACAAAGTAGCAGCAGCAACCAAGGCATTATCAGAAATCCTCACCCCGTGATGGACTTCATAGCGTTCCTTCAGTCCCCGCAGAATCGAAATCGTATCTTCGACACTGGGCTGATCCACATATACTTGCTGGAATCGGCGCTCTAATGCCGCATCTTTCTCGATATACTTGCGGTACTCATCCAAGGTTGTTGCACCGATACAGCGCAACTCACCCCGCGCCAGCATTGGTTTCAGTAAGTTTCCGGCATCCATCGCGCCTTGGGTTGCACCGGCACCAACGACGGTATGGATTTCGTCAATAAATAGGATAATTTGACCACGAGAGTCTGTGACTTCTTTGAGTACGGCTTTTAGGCGTTCTTCAAATTCACCTCTAAACTTCGCACCCGCAATTAACGAACCCATATCCAAAGAAATTAATTGTCTGTCTTTCAGGGATTGGGGGACATCACCGGCGATAATGCGTTGAGCGAGTCCTTCAGCGATCGCGGTTTTACCGACTCCTGGTTCTCCGATTAGGACTGGGTTATTTTTGGTGCGACGTGAGAGAATTTGGATCGTGCGGCGAATTTCATCATCCCGACCAATTACCGGATCAAGTTTCCCTTCACGCGCTGCTGCTGTTAGGTCACGCCCGTATTTTTCCAGTGATTCGTATTTATTTTCTGGGTTTTGGTCGGTCACTTTTTGGTTGCCGCGAATTTGGGTAATTGTGCTTTTCAGCTTCTTTTCATCTAGTTTAAGTTCTTGGAACAACGCCTTACCAAAGCGATCGTCTTTGATGTATCCCAGTAAGATGTGTTCGACGGAAATGTAGTCGTCGCCAAACTCTTTACGGTAAGACTCAGCGCGGTCTAAAAGGGTGTCAATGCTACGTCCAAGATAGACGGATTCACTGCTACCGGAGACTTTGGGCTGTCGCTTGATAAAATTATCTACGGCGTCGCGCACTCTGGCAACGGGGACTTCGGCTTTATTGAATATGCTGGTAGCAAGTCCTTCTTGTTCCAGCAGCGCCTTTAGTAGGTGTTCGCTTTCGAGTTGTTGTTGCTGGGAAGCTTTGGCAATATCGGGAGTACGTGCGATCGCTTCCCAGGCTTTTTCGGTAAATTGATTAGGGTTAGTTGGTTGCATAATAGTTTACCTTCCAATAATTTGTCTTATAGTACGTCGTTCGTTCCGAGCCATGTACCGTACTAAAAATCAAGGAATAATCTGGATTTGGACTTGTTTCATCCACTCCCTGACTGTAACTGATTTGTAGTAACCCACCGATACTAGCTTCCTCACCCTTAAGGTAGGGATCGCCCTAACTGTGGCTTTTTCTAGGAAATTACCTTGCGAAGAGAATAAACGCGATCGCGTCCCATTCGCCGCCCTGGCGGGTATACAAATAAAACAAATATCCTAGCAAGAGAATAAAAGCGATCGCACCTATACAAACAAAGTAAGGGCAAAACAATAATTTGCCCCTACTACGTCTATTTAGCTGCAAATTGCTGTAATTCCCTGGCGGTATATTGAGTAAGCGCTGAAGGGGTGACAAAGAAGCTACAAAGCAGACTGGATAAGAGCCATAGCACGTAGACCCTTCTGAAAATAGGGTAGTTTACTGGGCTTGAGGCGCATCAATTCATGAGCTAAATCAGCCCAAAACTCCATTGCTCCCACCCAAAGCTGACCATACAAACCAACCCAAAAGGCACTATGTCGGCGATGCAATCGCTGTAATTCCTTCAAACGTCCAACATATTTTAGTAGCCCCATTTGACGAGAATTACGACCAGACAAAGTAGCAGAGGTATAGGCAATAGTAATCAATAAAATTAGAGATATTAACCGTTGATTATCAGCCTGAGTAGATTCAAGATTGTAGCCACCAGTCTTGCAATCTTTGAACATGGCTTCAATGCCACTCCGCAATTTAAAGGCTTTAATGGCATCGGCAAGAGTATCAAAATTAGTCAGTAAAAACCAGCCAGACGGCTCAACTTTCCCTCGATATTTACGCTTGTAGTATCCGGCTATATTAAAATGAGCAAAACCTTTTTGTTTAGTCACTTGAATCCCTGTTAAAAAGAACGAGATGCCAGGAATTAATCCCAAAGATTGTAACCGTTCGTAAGACTGATTTTCTTGCCGAATATAAGTGCCTTGCTTTTGACGTAGCACAAAGTCTATCCCCTTACTCTGCAACCAATTCGCCAGTTTGATACTATGAAACTCTCTGTCGCCTAGCACCAACATTCGATATCCCTTAAACAACCGCAACAAGGGTCGAATTAACTTTTTCTGCTCACCCAGATTGCTACATCCTCTTTTTGGTAACAATAGCCAGTAAACTGGAATAGCTCTTTTTTGTTCTATTAAACTGATGATAAACACATTTTCACAACGCCACTGTGTTCTATCAATAGCAAATATCAGTTGTTTTGCCTGAGATTGTCGTCTGTTTTTTACCCATCGTTTGACTAATGGAAACCAGAGGTATTGAATTGATAGCTGAGGCAGCAATAAAAACGCAATGGAATGCTCCGTCGCCGACTTTCAAACTTTATCGGTTGGGGAAATACAGATGAGAGTTTCTCAATCGTCACAGTTTTATGAAATTGCAACAGCATAATCAAAATTGAGAGCATCTTGTACTGTGCAGGTGTGAGTAGATTTTGGAAACAAGTTTGATAAAATGCCGGTAACATTTCTTTGATAGGTCGTCTCAACAATTTCTCGACCTATCTTTTTTTACCTTGAAAGGTGAACAGCCCGTTACACCAATCCTTTCAGCCCTCTTGTCACCCCGTCAGCCTCTGCACTTTAGTACTCATAAGGATTTTTTGGTCTGGGAATAGGCTTAATCGACCTCGCTTGAATGGTCAGTTGACGCTTACCTCCTAACTCGGTTGCAATCATTTGACCTTTC
>CADCTM010000848.1 GCA_902805485.1 uncultured Coleofasciculus sp.
CTATCTTCATTCAATTGCACCAACGCTAGGAAAACAGAACGGGCGATCGCCTGTTCTTCAGAACTCAAGGATTCGTACAGACGTTGAGCTTCACCCGCTAGTGCGCCTCCTACTCCACCAATGTTGTGCAAGGTTTCTGCCGGCTCGACTCCATTTTGCAAGCCTTCCCAAATCCGGGTCAGGGCAAACTGTAGTAAAGGGAGTGAACCTTCCCGCCCCTGCGTTTGCTCGACTAAGAGCGTAATGATCGCTTTATCCAGCTTATATCCTGCTTGTCCTGCGGGTTTAGTAATGGCAATCTCTAGCTCCTCTGGTTGCATAATCGGAACCAGAAACCCCTGAGTAGAGAAGAGTTTGTTTAAGCGCGGGTGTTGCTGAGTGTCCCCTAAAAAGTCACTCCGCAGCGTGAGAATAACAGACACCCGTTTCGTTGGCTCTGCTGCCGCACAAAGCAAATTCTCAATAAACGCATCCCGCTCAACAATAAACGCATCTCGCTCAGTCTGCTCCAACGAGAGAGCATAGGTATAAACCTCTTCAAACTGATCCACCAAAATAATTAAGGGAGAGAAGTCGATATCAGGTAATACATCGGCAATGCGCCTTAAGCCCTCATAGTTACCCTCATCACTCTTTGTTTTGAGAACTCGCTCAAATTCTTGTGCTTTTTCTACGGGAGTTAAGTTGTTTGTGGCGATCCGCGCCAACACCGTCGCCAATGCTTCCAGAGGGTGCGTTCCAGGTACAAGTACCGCCAATCGAGCGCAATCTCGACCTGGCAAGCTTTTTTTGCCCAAGGCTGGAATCAGTCCTGCTCGTGCCAAGGATGATTTTCCTGAACCCGATGGTCCATAAATCGGCAGTACCCGCACCGTAGATTTATCTTCATGGAGATGGCAGAACTTCTGCCACAATTGCTCGATTTGTGTTTCGCGTCCAAAAAAGCGATCGCCATCGGTTTCTCGAAATGCCAACAACCCGCGATAGGGATTATCCCCTAATTTCGTCGCATCAGGTTGAGGTGATTTTCCTTCAGTTTTGGCATGGGACAGGTAAACCGTGAGTTGACCAATTG
>CADCTM010000849.1 GCA_902805485.1 uncultured Coleofasciculus sp.
AGTGACAGCCAACCGACCTTCCCAGTAGGTTGTATTACCCTGGAAGGATAACTCATACTCAAAAACTTGAAGTTCACCAGTTTGTAAGGTTTGTTCTAGGCAGCGCAGCATTGGTTGAGCCACTTCTTCTGGCATGACCTCATCCACTTTTTTGCCAAGCACTTCCTGTTCTTGGATGAAGAAACCTCCAGATTTAGGTCCTTTGTAATTCACAAAAGTGCCATCTCGACTGAGGCGAAACATTAAATCTGGGATAGCGTTCAGCAAAGCTCGATTCGTCGCAACACTACTTAAGAGTGCCGACTTGGTCTGCTTATGCTTCAACACTGTGCGTTCTAACTTGCCGAGATTAATCCGTAGCTCCATCTGGGTGATGACTTGCCGCCCCAAAGCCCTTAGAGCCTCAATTTGCTCGTCCGTCAGACTACGTGGAATCCGGTCAATTACACAAAGGGTACCAAGGGGATAGTTATCAGGCGTTACTAACGGGACTCCTGCGTAAAAGCGGATATTGGGGTCAGATACCACCAAGGGATTAGTGGCAAACCGCTCATCTTCTAGCGCATTGGGGACAATAAACGGTTCGCTAGGAGAGAGAATGGCATGACCGCAGAACGCCAAATCCCTATGTGTTTCTGTCGCTTCCAGACCAACTTTCGACTTGAACCACTGTCGATCGGCATCAATCAGGCTAACTAGAGCAATAGGAGTTCCGCAAATATAAGAAGCCAACGCCGTCAAATCATCAAAGGCAACTTCTGGAACAGTATCGAGAATGTTATAGCGCTGGAGGGCTTTTAACCGCTCCGTCTCATTGCTAGGATTAGGCGCTGGGAAGGCTTTTGGTGTTGCCTGATGAGATTTAGCGGGGAGGTGTCTATTTTTACGTCTACCTAAGCCTCCACGCAACAACATCAAAAAGCTTTTTCTCAGTGAGCACCACAGAGTTAGAAAAAATTTTATCGTCTCAATTGAGGATTTTATCGGACGTTCAGGATGCATCGCTACTTAGCTCTAAATACTTTTGCCGTAAATTACTACCACGTTCATCCATCTCCGAAAGCTTCTGCTCAATTAGCTTCATTGCCATATGGATGGAGTAGTGCGCCCATTCTCCCAGCGGTTAATTGTTGAGTAAGTAACACCCAAAAAAGCTGCAAACTGTTCTTGTGTGAGTCCAGTTGACTATCTAAGTTCCTTAATCAACTGGCTTAAGCTCCTGCTGGTTTATCACCCTGATGTTGTTGAAAGTCCGTCCCACCTGAGGTAGAACGTAACTTGTCATCTGCTATACCATAGCGAAGCTCTGGCTGGCGAAGAACCGTAAATTTACGGAAAATCTACCTGATTACTCTCACCCTCTCAGCAAAATCACCTAATGTCAGCAAAACTACGTAAGAGTTAGTAAGTACTACCAATTTTTCCTAAAGATATCCTACATATTTCTAGCTGAGAAAGTGTCTCTTTTCCTACTCAGCACGGGCTACGCCCCGCAACGCTTACAGCACTTTCAAGACAGGTCTATTCCTCAGAGTCCTGATACACGTCCTGAAGTGCTTGATGCTCAGTGCGACGAGAAATCCGACGATATTTTTTACTTTCTAATTTAGGTTCGTACTGAATTTGCCCTTTTCCTTTGCTTTTCCCTTTCAAGGTTGACTCAGGATCGGTTTTTTGATTGAGATGAGTCTGATAAGCGATCGCTTCTTCCAATAAAGTTAAATAATACTCATACCGTTCCCAATCTCCCCGTACTATACAGTTTGGCTCATCCCCGTGCAAGCAGTTGCTAAACTGACAGCTACCCGTTGCCAATCTCACCCTTGCTTCTGGAAAATACTGCACTAATTCTTCAGGGCGACAGTCAAGATCAGGCTGATTAAAACCAGGAGTATCTGCCAAAAGCCCACCAGCAGGTAAGTCAAACAATTCTACATGGCGGGTTGTATGACGTCCTCGGCTGAGTTTCCCCGACACTTCTCCTACTCGCAGATTCATGTTGGGAATTATTTGGTTAATTAAACTGGATTTTCCGACGCCAGAAGGTCCCGCCAGGATAGTAATTTTATGATTGAGTTGATGACTCAGTTCCTCTAGTCCCTGACGCTTGTGGACACTGGTAAATACAGGTTGATAGCCCCAGTTTTTAAGGCGAGTTTTCCACTGCTCCAACTGTTCATCTGAGACTAAATCGCTCTTATTCAAGCCCAGGCACACACTCAGTCCCGTAGATTCTGCCTTAACAAGAAAACGGGTTAGCTGGTAGGGTTCCAAGGGAGGATCTGCTAAGGCAAACACTAAAAGAATCGCTTCAGCGTTGGCAACTGGGGGACGGTCTAGTAGGGTTTTGCGAGGTAAGACTTCTGAAATTGCGCCCCGTCCCTCTGTCCAGTCGGGTTCTTCTATTAAAACGCGATCGCCTACCATCACGCGCTGACCAATTTTTTTCAGGCGCATCCGCCTCGTACACAGCAATTTTAGACTCCTGCTCCCCCCCTTTATCAGGAGGGATGAGGGAGGGGAAGATTGAGGGTGTGAGAAAAATTCCCCATCAATCTGCACCTGATAGAAGTTTGCCTGAACTGCCACGACTGTTCCCCATAAAGGCTTGGACACTTGGGATTCATCATCCTGTGGTGTACAAATCATGCAGACGCTAAAGGACACCGAACAAGGAGAGCAAAGTAGCTGCTGCAATCTTCGAGTGCCTCAATAGAATAACCCTCCATCGCCAAACTATCGGGTACCTGCTCAATGGGTTCTCCAGGATCGAGCCATACTTCTAATAACGCTCCCGGTGTCATTTGCTCCAAGCGCAGTTTAGTCCGCACGAAGTTTATTGGGCAAGGCGTCCCCCGCAAATCAAGTTGAGCATCAGGCGTCGAAGCAGTCATTTTACTCATCCGCGAAACAGCCCCCCTAAGAATCCTTCTAAACCACCTTTGCCAGTGCGATCGCCTTTTATCTTTGCCAGCTTCTCCAGCAGCTCTCGCTCCTCAGCGGTAATTCGGTTGGGGATGTCAATCAAAATCGTAATCAGGTGATCCCCACGACTCACGGGGTTTCCTAGTTTCGGTACACCATGACTTTCCAAGGTCAACACTGTACTCGGCTGTGTTCCTGCCGGAATGGTTAACTCTACCGGACCATCTACCGTATTCACTTCTAAACGGCAGCCCAAAATCGCTTGCAAGTAGCTAATCTTAATTTCCGAAAGGATATTAATCCCATCTCGCTGAAACTCGGCATCTTCCTCAATAAACAAATAGACGTATAAGTCGCCCGGAGGTCCAGCACGCATTCCCGCGTCTCCTTCTTTAGAAACGCGCAAGCGAGTGCCATTATCCACTCCGGGAGGAATCGTGATTTTGAGCTTTTTCGTTTCTTGTTTGCGCCCTGCACCACCACAGGCTTCACACTTATCCTCAATCATCTGCCCGTCACCGTTACAGGTGGGGCATACTGAAACTTGGGTAAAACTGCCAAAGGGTGTGCGGGTCGCACGACGCACTTGACCTGAGCCGCTGCAAGTTGTACAGGCTCGAGGTCGAGTCCCTGGTTTTGCGCCGGTACCTGTACAAACGTTACAGTTTTCTAAATGGGGAATCCGAATTTCCTTTTCACCGCCAAATACGGCTTCCCGGAATTCTAGCTTTAAGTCTAGCCGCAGGTCGTCTCCCCGAGCCGGGCTATTGCGACGCCGAGCCGTTTGCTGACCCATGCCACCGCCAAAGCCGCTGAAGAAGCTTTCAAAGATATCCGCAAAACCGACGTCACCAAAATCTGAGTAACCGGCAGCGCCTGCACCCGATACGCCTGCTTCCCCAAAACGGTCATACCTTGCTTTGGTTTCTGGTTCAGAAAGGACTTCGTAAGCCCGATTAATTTCTTTAAAGCGCTCTTCTGCTCCAGCTTCTCTGTTGACATCCGGATGATACTTCCGGGCAAGGCGACGGTAAGCACGCTTCATTTCTTCTTTGTCGGCGTCACGAGAGACACCAAGAACTTCATAATAGTCAGGCATAGAGCGCTGATTTTTTTTAGTTAATTAATATGGGCAGGTTGGGTTGATGTCAGGCGATCGCAGTAAGGCAACCAATGGCATCCTCAAGGTTCGCCCAGACATCCATCCATTCTCTCTCAGAAAACAAGTTCATCGCTACCTATCTTTTTTTAGAAGCTAGCCTTAGTCTGCATCAACTGGCTCGTGGTCAGCCATTAGCGTTTCATCTCCAAAATCAAGATTTAAGTCATCAATATCGGCAATTGTTGGTTCAGCATAGCTGTTGAACTCTTGAATTGGCGTATTTCCATCATCAGAGATGCCTTCTTCTATGTCTAAGTTCTGGGAAGCGTTGCTGTAGATCAGATTACCAATGGCAAATAAGATTTGTTGGAATTCTTCGATTTGCTGTTTGACCTCCTCAACACTACTATTAGCCGTGTCTACTAAGGCGGCTTGGATTTCCGTGCGCTTTTTATTCGCCTGGGTTTGAAGGGCTTGCGCCTGAATAATCTGACTAATTAATTCATTGTTATCTTTGATGGTTGTGTCGTAACTGTAGAAGAGACTATCAGCTTGGTTTTTGAGTAAAACCAATTCAACACGGCGACGGTCTAACTCTGCATAATTTTCCGCTTCATGCCGCATCCGTTCCACTTCGCTGGCACTTAATCCACCTGTATTGGTAATCCGGATACTTTGCTCTCTACCTGTCCCTTTATCAGCGGCACCGACTTTGAGAATGCCGTTGACATCGATTTCAAATGACACTTCAATTTGAGGTACACCTCTAGGCGCTGGTGGAATCCCTGTAAGCAGGAACTTACCTAGGCTCTTATTGTCTTTAGCCATTGCCCGTTCCCCCTGCAATACATGGATTTCCACAGAGGTTTGTCCGTCTGTTGCTGTGGAGAATACCTGGGACTTGCTGGTTGGAATCGTGGTGTTGCGCTCCGTAATTTTGGTAAATACTTCTCCTAATGTCTCAATTCCTAGGGATAGGGGGGTTACGTCTAATAGGAGTAAGTCTTCGACCTCACCGCCCAAAACGCCGCCTTGAATCGCTGCACCCAGTGCCACTGCTTCATCGGGGTTAACCGAACGATCAGGCATTTTCCCGTTAAAGAATTTCTTAATCGCCTCCTGGACGGCAGGAATCCGGGTCGAACCGCCAACTAGAAGAATGCGATCGACATCATCGGGTTTTAGGTCGCTGTCTTTTAAAGCTTGGGTTACAGGTTCGATTGTCCCTTCAATAAGGGCACCTGCCAGTTCTTCAAACTTCGCGCGAGACAGTTCCATCTCTAGATGTTTTGGACCAGTTTCATCCGCCGTAATGAATGGCAGGTTGATCGAGGTTGTCACCATGCTAGAGAGTTCTACTTTGGCTTTTTCTGCCGCTTCTCGCAAGCGTTGAAGTGCCATTTTATCGGTTCCTAGGTCGATCGCGTCTGTGGCTTTGAAGTTTTCAATCATCCAAAGCACGATCACATTATCGAAGTCATCTCCGCCCAAGTGGTTGTTGCCGGAGGTTGCTTTGACTTCAAAGACGCCATCTCCCAGTTGCAAAATCGAGACGTCAAATGTTCCTCCGCCTAAGTCAAACACCAGGATTTTTTGCTCTTCATCCTGCTTATCTAAACCGTATGCCAAGGCGGCGGCGGTTGGTTCGTTAATGATTCGTAGAACTTCTAGTCCGGCAATAGTCCCAGCATCTTTGGTTGCCTGTCTTTGGGCGTCTGTAAAGTAAGCGGGAACTGTGATCACGGCTTGTTCTACAGGTTCACCGAGGAAGTTCTCGGCATCCGTTTTGAGCTTTTGCAGGATCATCGCCGAGATTTCTTGGGGGGTATAGTCACGACCCCGAATCTGGACATCAACGGTATCATCGCGCCCTTTGACGCAGTTATAGGGAACACGCGATCGCTCTTCAACGGTATCATCCCACCGCCGCCCAATAAAGCGCTTAATACTATATACCGTGTTCTCGGCGTTGGTCACTGCCTGCCGCTTTGCCAGTTGACCGACCAAGCGCTCGCCCGCTTTGCCAAATCCGACAATACTCGGTGTGGTTCTGCCCCCTTCCGAGTTGGAGATGACGATGGGCTGTCCTCCTTCTAAAACAGCGACGCAACTATTGGTCGTGCCCAGGTCGATGCCAATGACTTTTCCCATAGTGCTGCGGCGTAAAGGTCTGTAAAGTTTTTTGAGTTATTCTTGAACTGAAGCGCCAGAATAAACTTACTCTGGCTCAACGTTTCTTAATCGTTCATTATAGAGACTAATACAGAAGCACGGCTACGGCAGCTTGCTACTTATATCTCTATTTTTGCCTTCCTTCGAGGTTATCACGGGCATAGCCAGCCTAGCAACTTTCACTCTTGTAGAGGATGATCCTGTTCACCCCGAAGCTGACGTAGAATCCTCAGCCGAGTCTTCACCTGAGTTTTCCGCTGCTGCGGCGACTTTCACCATAGCGTGGCGGAGAACGCGATCATTGAGCATATAGCCCCGCATTAACTGTTCGATCACGGTTCCTTCTGGATATTCATCTGTCGGTTCCCGCATTACCGCTTCATGGAGATTGGGGTCAAATTCTTGTCCTTCCGGACGCATCGGTGAGACTCCAATGCGCTTGAGGCAGTCTACCAGTTGCTTATAAACGCCCTGATAGCTTTTATGAATGGTCATTTCTCCGTCAGTTTGAGGCTTGAGGTGCGATCGCGCTCGTTCAAAATTATCAACGACTGGGAGCAACTCCGTGATCGTGTTTCGTTTTACCTGCTGTTCCAAATCCTCTTTTTCTTTCGCTGTACGCTTGCGGAAATTATCAAAATCTGCTGCAATCCGCATTGATTGCGTTTTCAACGAGTCGCTTTGCCCATTAAGCTCTTCAAGTTGAGCTTTGAGCGCCTCATTTTCCCGCTTCAAGGTTTCCAAGGCAGCGCCATCATTTTCCGGTGAAGAGTCAGCTCCGGCTGATTCTACTGCGATCGCTTCCCCATCTTCTCCGAGTGCTACTGACATTCCTGATGCCGATTGTTCCTCAAAATTTGCTTGTGAGTCTAAATCATTTTCTATAATCAATTCCACCTCCGGCGCTGCCGATGCGCCACCCTGCTCTTCTTGACTAATTGCTCCTGACTCGGTCGTCTGTTGCAAATTCTCTAACTGCTTTTCTTCGTCGATCATGCTCCACTCATCCCACTTTAAAGACTGCTAGTAGTTGCGCTCTGGTATTATCGATTTCTCCCACTAGCAACCCGATTCCTGACAATTTTTTCGGGCAAAGCCTCTCAGAAAGGCGGTATACTTGTGGAGAGGATTCTTTTTTAAATCCTAACCTGCCCAGACAGAGTACCAGCCGCTTCCTCAGTATAGTCATCAGGAAGCCACAGAAACTTATATCTTGCTTTTTTGCAGATCTTTACTTCTATTCTGTAA
>CADCTM010000850.1 GCA_902805485.1 uncultured Coleofasciculus sp.
TAAAATTTTACCTTTCTCAGGATTAATATGGCTCGCAAAAAAGGATTTTCAGGTAATCAAAATCAAACCGGAGTTAAAAACCCTGGAGGCAATGGAAAAAGTGATACTAATGCGGGAATAAAAACATCAACTTCAGAAAAAATAGACTTCTCTAAGGCTCAGATTAATGCCTTATCTGGCAAGGCTTCAGAACAGCTTGCGGAAGAGGATTTAGAAACATTAGGCTCATCCCCTCCAGAGAGTTTTGACCTTAAGCAGCTTTGGGAGAAAGCAGAAATTTTTGATTTAGCTACCAAGCGCCTGGAATTGGGAAATCAGCAACTTGAGAGCCAAAAACAAGAGTTACAGGTTAAGCAGACTGATTTAGAAGACCAGAACCAGAAATTGACTGAAGCATCTAAACTCTTACTAAAGGAGCGAGAGCAACTGAATCGACGACTGGCAGTGGTAAACCAGCAAGAGCGCCAATTTCAAGAACGGGAAGCTAATGCAACAGCCGGATTTCTGACCCAAAATCGAGTTGCCCTATCCCAATTGGAACAACAGATTGCACAAGTCAGCCAAGAGATCGCGCAAGCTCTTAGCCAGAAGGTCGAGATCCAGCAACAACTGACAGAAGAAATTGGTCAGAAGTATGCTGAATTTGAGCAGAATATTTTTACAGAAAGACAGGAATTTGAGCAAGAGCGGCAACAACTAATTGCAGAGCGCAAATCATTGAGGAAGGAGCAAAACAGGTTAGAAAATGACCGTGAGCTACTGGATGAAGAGCGGCAATATTTTGAAGAAAAAGTAGCTCAACGTGCAGTCGCAAAAGTTGAGAGCCTTGAAGCTAATTTGCGAATTTGGAAAGAACGGTATGAGGAATCACAGAAACTACAACAAAGCTTAGAAGTAAATCTACGCAAAGCTGTTGATGCAAATAAGAGATTTGGGCAACGTAATCCAGAAGAGATTTTGGCTGAGTTAGAAGACTTGCGCCGACGGAATAATGAATTAGATCAAAAATTAGCTGAACGTCCCACAGAAGCTGCTGCGAGACGCTTGGAAGATTTGGAGGGGCC
>CADCTM010000851.1 GCA_902805485.1 uncultured Coleofasciculus sp.
AAGTCCGGAATCCGTGCAGGATACTTTGCTACCATGCAACATGGAATTGATTTGCCTTCAGATGTACGGCGCGACTGTTGCCAATCTAATTCGGCTAAAACACCTGTCCAGTATTCGTAATCATCGCTATCTTTTCGGCATTGATTACGCAGCGACTTGGCGTAATCAATTGCAAACTCCCCTAGCCTAATATCAGTGAAACATTCTTCTAAATCCGACTCACCCTCGAAGCCCCAAGAGGCTACATTTTCTCCCTGAGCCAGTGCAATTAGCCGCAGCATTGACTCACGGGCAACAGTGATGATGTCTTTCATCATTGCCTTAGCGGAAGGAGCCACTTCGATACTCTGTTTCGTTTCGGGGTCACGCTCCTTAATCGCCTTGACATTTGTATTAATGAGTCGCCATTCGTCCACAACGAAATTAGTTATCTCAAACGCTTGACCCGCTTCCATCAGTGGGTAACGCCGATACATTTCCGCGTGAATCCATTGCAGTTTTGACCCGATAGCCTCATAGTCGAACCACAGTCCATAAACTTTCAGACCAACCCAGTTCCAAGACTTTTTCTTGGGGGTAATAACGAAGCGCGAGCCTCCGAGAATGTCGAGCAGCCAATCAACGAAGGTGGTCTTGCCGATGCCCGTGCCACCGATGACTCGCAGATGAGCAAACTTATCAGGCTCAGTGCGAAGGCGAGAGAAATCAAACAACAAAATGTCCTTCTTCGTCGGCAGCAGCGGTTCCACTTCCGCCGAGTAAGGTGCTTCAACTTGTGGCTTGATGGGGGTGATCGGATTTTCGTCTACGGCTGTTACTGGCTGTAACTGTGGTGGTATTGTTCGTCGGGCTTCACTCACAGCACTTGAGATGTAATGCTGCACCTCATCCCCAGTGATTATGTCCCTACGTGCATGGAACTGTCCGCACAAGTGACGATACAAATCAAACCGTACTTTAGGTGGTGTGCAGTTGAGGATGCTTGCTATGTCCCCAAAACGATAATTAATGAGCAGTACCTCATCCTTCTCAGCCTCCGAAAGATACTCAATTTGGTCTTCCAA
>CADCTM010000852.1 GCA_902805485.1 uncultured Coleofasciculus sp.
ATCCTCAGAGCAGCCTGACGACTTTCCTGGGTTTCACTGTGGAACCCGATAGCCCCACTCTGCTCGAAGTTCTCAAAAAGCAGGTCGATACTAAGGATGGGATTTACGAGACGAGGTACGACAATCTGTTTTTGATTCCCTCTGATGACGCTCTGGACACGGTGCAAGATTATCTGGCAGGTAGCGGCACTGGTGCTTTGACACTGGGGCGACGGCTCAAGAGTGTGGCTAAACTCTTTAACTATTGCCTGATCGATGCCCCCCCGCAGCGATCGCAAATTTCTCTGACAGTTATTGGTGCGTCTGATGGGTTGATGATTCCGGTTGAAGCTTCGGTAAAAGGCTTACAGTCGTTGATTCGCACTCTGGAGTTGATTAATGAACTCAAGGAAGAGGATGAGACGTTTGGGGGAAGGGTGTTGGGTATAGTTCCGTTTCGCGATCGCTGGGTAGGGTTGCGCCGCACGACGGAGAGTGAGAGCAACATCGAGTCGATGAAGCAAATTACTACCCAATGGCTGGAAAAGGATTTGGTGCTGCCATCGATTCGGGAGTCGGAGAAGTTCAAGCAAGCCATTAACCGAGGACTAACGCTGCACGAAATGGGGCAAGAGGATTTGGCTTATCCAATTGAGGTTTTAGTAGACAAGATTTATTCGTTGGAGGGTAGACATGACAAATCCTGACATTCGTTCGCTGATTACATCCAAGTCGCGCCCTAAAGTAACTCCTCGCGATACCTCACTCTCGCTCAAGCGCTCTCTTGAGGTGGAAGAGGAAGCTTCTGCACCTACTGAAATTAATGATGCCGACGATTCTGCCCAAATTAATGCTGAGCCTCAAGAGTTACAGCGATTACAGGCGGAGTTAGACAACCTGCCACAGGTGGGGAAGCGGTTGGCTGTTCATTTAGAGCAAGGAATCAGAGCTGATTTACTGCGAGTGTGTGAGTCAGAGGAGATTACGCCAGAAACGTTTATTGAAGCAGCAATAGCTTTGTTGCAATCCAAACCGGAGTTGAAAGAAGCAGTAGTAGCGGATGCCAAGGTGCGGTTGCGAACTC
>CADCTM010000853.1 GCA_902805485.1 uncultured Coleofasciculus sp.
CTCCATAAAAGTTGGCATAAGCTTGATTTATCATTACATATCGACCGTGAATGTCTTTAACAAAAATCAAGTTAGGATTAGTATCAATTACTGTTTGAAGAAACTGATGCTGGGCATTAAGGGCAAGTTGTGCCTGCTTCCGCTCGGTAATATCTAAATTGATTCCAGTTAATCGTATAGGTTTGCCTGTTTTGTCATAATACGCTTGACCTTTGCCTTCGAGCCAACGAATACTTCCATCTGGCCAAATCACGCGGAATTCAATCTCGCACATCTTCCCAGTTTCAATCGCATACTGATCAGATAAGTAAACGCGATCGCGATCTTCTGGGTGAACAATTGCCAAAAAGCTTTCATTCGTCTCTTCGTACGTATCCAAAGAAATGCCAAACATTTGTTCATGGTTACTCGACAACGCAACTTTTCCCGTTTGAAGATTCCAGTCCCAAAACCCCATACGGGAAGCTTCCAATGCAAGGCGCAGTTGTTCTTCGCGCTGTCTTAATTGCTCTTCGGCAAGCTTGCCTTCAGTGATATCAATTCCTACTGAAACAGCGGCAGTGCCGTTGTTGTATTTCTGAGCCGCAATCAAGTAACTTCGGGTTAAACCACTAACTTGAACGTCTATGACTCGGCGCTTAGTTTGGGAAGAGCTAGCGATAAACTGCTCCATAAATTCGGTAAACTCCGAGTGACGTTGCAGAAAGCCCAAGTCTTGACCAATAAAAGCATCTGGAGGCAAATTAAAATTATCAGCCAACTGCTGGTTAACGCCAAGATATCGCCCATCCGAACTAATCCAGGAAATCAATCCAGGCACGGCATCCAAAACCGCTCGTAGTTGTGCTTTTGCCTGTTGCAGTTCCGACTCCACAGTTTTAAAAGCAGTAATATCCGTTAAGACGCCAAAGCTCCCCTCAAAGCTGCCATCCATTCCTAAAATTGAAGTAGTAGATGTAATCGTCAGTAATTTTCGCCCGTCCTTTCTAATAATTGGTAGTTCATAAACTCCACTCTCAGCCTTTCTATGTCGCACTACTTGTTGTTGGGCAATTTTCCGCGTATCTTCATCTCCAAACTCCGAGTAGTGATGTCCAACCATCTCCGACGGTGAGTAACCAGTCATTTCGGAGAATCTCTCATTGATATAAGAAATAAACCCATGTTGATCAACAATAATTACGCCATCATTCATTTTTTCAATGAGCAGACGATACCGTTGTTCGCTCTCTCGTAGGGCAGCCTCAATTTGCTTACGTTCGGTAATATCTGTACACACGCCTAAGATTTGACATTGGCCATTACCATCAAACAGCGGCTTTTTAATAGTTTGATACCAGCGGACTTCCCCGGTTGAAATCTGGTAAGCCTCTTCGGGAATAAACTGTATTTGCAATGTGTTGAATAGTTTTTGGTCATGAGCCATAACATTCTCAACTTCCGAAGGCTGAGAATGCAACTCGCCAAAGGTTTTACCCACTAACTCATCAACCGTTTTTCCCCAAAAGTCGGCATAAGCTTGATTGACGACGACATACTTGCTTGTTGTATCTTTGACATAAATGAAGTTTGGATCGAAATCGAGAATAGCTTGGAGAAAATCTTTTTGGGTTTGGAGGGCAATCTTTGAATTCTGGCACTCAGCGATTTCTTGTTGTAACTGTAGATTCGCTTTGGTAAGTTCAGCCGTCCGTTCAATTACTTGTTTCTCCAGTTCAGCTTGAGTATTTTGTTGAGTTAATTGATCCTGTTTCTGAGCGCTAATATCTTGAAGCATTATGATTGCTTCGGAAAATAAACCCTTCCCATCACAGACGGTGGCAACTGATACCTTGCCCCAAATAATACAACCATCTTTTCGGATGTAGCGCTGTTCTAAACTAAAATGAGTTTGTTTTCCGAACAGCAGTTCTTGAAACAGTTCATTGCTTCGCTGTTGTTCGTCAGGATGAATAAATTTGCTAAAAGGTTGGTTCTGAAATTCTTCTGAGCTGTAGCCGAGGATTTCCAAAAATACTTGATTACTCGGCAGCAAAATTCCCGCTGAATCAACAAGTGCAATGCCAAGGGGGGCATATTCAAACATTGCCCGGAATCGTTCTTCACTCTGCTGTTTTGTCTCCTCCATTTGCTTACTCTTCATTCTTCTTGGGGACAAGACCTAATATAATAAATTCTCCCGAGCCATCAGGTACTAATTTTGGGACAAGCCAAACTTGATAATACTGGTGTGCCCCTCAAAAAATCAACAGTCTATTGCTAAGTAAACTCTGTTAAAACTGCTGAAAAAGTAGCAGGTTGTAGACCGAACAAAGGGTAAGAGGAGGTGTTGAGCCATGGGGCGATTCTAGAGAGAAATGAAACTCTAATATATAAGCTTTACTTGCTTCTTATCTACAGTAGGATTACTGAGCGTTAAGTTTTCTGTCTCTCCCAAATTCCACCGGCTTTTCTTTCCAGAATTTATTTATCTTCAGCAAAAAAAATAATAAAAAGCTTATAGTCCAGATACAGCTTACTGTTGCGCCCTCGAAACTCCCTCAAAATCTCCCAAATTCCGCTAGGCTGGAAACAAATGCTTCCTCCTTGAGAGGGAAATATGAAAAACCTTGTTGCCTTGGTGCGATCGCTTCACTCGTCTAAAACCGTTAAAAATCCCGCTTTCAAGCAGTTCGCTGCCTCAGTCCTTGCCACCGTCACCTTCGCCTCAGTCAGTGCCGGCCTAAAACCTACCCTGACACAACTGACACCAACCTTACCCTCACTCACCTCAACCGCCCCAAACAGCCACCCCATCCTGTTAACGAAAACTCCTGAAAACCATTACAGGACAATGGATCTATTCGATCCAGGCACATTAATCTTACTAATCGTTGCGGGCGCAGTAGTCGTCAGTGTCCCTCTCTTCTTCGGCGGACTCGTTGTGATCGGAGAACGGGAAGTCGGGATCATTGTCAAAAAATTCTCCCTCAAAGGGCGCGGACTGCCTCCAGGACGGTTGATTGCCCTGGAAGGCGAAGCGGGGTATCAAGCCGACACCCTCGCCCCTGGCTGGCACTGGGGCTATTGGCCGTGGCAATTTTCGGTACGGAAAGAGTCTGTCACCGTCGTTCCTCAAGGAGAAATTGCCCTCCTCATTGCCGCCGATGGCACATCAATTCCACCGCAACGGATCATGGGAAAAGTCGTAGAGTGCGACAATTACCAAGATGCGCGAAAATTCCTGCTGGGAGGCGGCGAAAAAGGTCGTCAGATGGGCTTGCTCACCACGGGAACTTACCGTATCAACACCGCCCTATTCACCGTAATTACCGCCGCCAACGCCAATGCCAACGGCATGACGCCAGATCAGTTGCGGTTGTACAGAATTGCTCCGGACAAAGTAGGCATTGTGACAACCTTTGATGGTATGTCAATTGAAGAAGGTGAAATTGCTGGGGCGATTATCCCCGGACATGATAACTTCCAGAATGCCCAAAAATTCATCAACGGCGGCGGACGGCGCGGCTTACAGGAACAAGTACTCCTTTCCGGTTCCTGGAACCTGAACCCTTGGTTTGTCGGGGTTGAACAAGTGGCGATGACGGAAATTCCCATCGGTTATGTGGGCGTTGTAATTTCATTTGTGGGTAAGGCACAAGATGATGTCAGTGGTGCGGCATTCACCCACGGAAATTTAGTTAATGTTGGCGATAAAGGCGTGTGGGTGACACCGCTTTACCCAGGTAAACACCCGCTTAATACCAGGGTATTAAAAATTGAACTGGTACCGACAATTAATATTGTCTTGAACTGGTCAGGACAAACGGAAAGACACAGCTATGATGCTAATCTTTCTTCGCTGACGGTTCGTTCTAATGATGGTTTTGCCTTTGATTTAGAAGTAGCTCAAATTATCCATGTGGGAGCATTAGATGCACCGAAGGTAATTTCTCGTGTTGGGGCGATGCAGAATTTGGTAGACCATGTACTAAAACCAACCGTGGGCAATTATTTCCGCAACTCGGCTCAAGCTTACACAGTACTGGATTTTTTGAGCGCTCGTAGCGAACGCCAGGTAGAAGCGGCGGAGTATATCAGAACAGCACTTCGCGTTTATGATGTGCAGGCAATTGACACGCTGATTGGTAAAATTGTGCCGCCTGCAGAGTTAATGTTGACCCAAACTGACCGTAAAATTGCGGAGGAACAGCGCAAGACTTACGAAGTGCAGCAGATGGCACAAACTCAACGGCAGCAGTTGGTAAGAGAAACCGCAATCGCCGATATTCAGCAAGAAATTGTGAAAGCTGAAAATGGTGTGAATATTGCAGAACTTAAAGCCGGCGCGAGAGTTAAGGAAGCAACGGGTGAAGCGGAATCAATTCGGGTAACGGGAAATGCCAAAGCCGAAGCTTATAAAGCAGGTGTTGTTGCTTTAGGTTCTCAAGGTTACACCGCTTTGCAGTTAATGCAGATAATAGGCGATCGCAGTGTGCGTGTTGTCCCTGATGTCGCCGTTAGCGGTAACGGTAGCGGCGCTGGCTTAGTCGATGGCTTGCTGGGTATGATGATCCACAATCAAAATGGCAAAAAATCAAGCCAAAACCCCTTAAAGTCACCTCCTCCCACTCCACCTGCATCAACCCCAAAACCGTCTGCATCTCAACTCTTGGAGTTAAGCTCAAATACTCAACAGCCAAAACCTACTAATTCAGTACCGAACACTCAATCAAAACCTAACAATAATTCTGTCTCTAATTCTGATTTTCCTTTCGATCTAGATGGGTTTGATACCGACATCAGTTAATAATTTTGTGAGCTATTGCCTTAATCCAGATTGTCTCAAGCCGCAAAACTCTGCAACTAATTTATTTTGTCAGGGCTGCGGCTTTAATTTATTGCTGAATGAACGTTATCGCCCAATTAAATTAATCAGTGAAGGTGGATTTAGCCGCACATTTTTAGCTGTGGATGAAGGACTCTCGCCTGCATTACCTTGTGTGTTAAAGCAGTTGTGGACGAGGAATCTAACACCTGAAGTTTCACAAAAAGCCAGGACTTTATTTCAACAAGAAGCAATACGACTTGCCGAATTAGGCAATCATCCCCAAATTCCGGCTTTAATATCGCACTTTGAAGATAATCAGCAACTTTATTTGGTGCAAGAGTTTATTGATGGTAGTAATTTAGCGCAGGTGGTGGAGGAAGAAGGTACGTTTAGCGAGGCGGAAATTTGGCAGCTTCTAAAGGATATCTTGCCCGTAATTAAGTTTATTCACGACCATCAGGTGATTCACCGCGATATTAAACCGTCAAATATTATTCGCCGCCTTCTTTCTTCCTCTCCCCAAACCCAAGGCGGGCAATTTGTATTAGTTGATTTTGGTGCTGCCAAGCGGGTGACAGGTACGGAAGCGTTACAGCAAGGAACTCGCATCGGTAGTCCCGAATATGTTGCACCAGAACAAGTTAGAGGAAAGGCGGTTTTTGCTAGTGACCTCTACAGTTTAGGGGTAACGTGTATTTACTTACTAACAGGGATTGCTCCTTTTGATTTGTTTGATGTCGTTAACGATCGCTGGGTATGGCAAGATTATTTGACTCAGGAGGTAAGCCCTAACCTTACTCAAATTTTAAACAAACTCTTGGCATATGCCTTGACGCGCCGCTTTCATTCGGTTGATGAAGTTATGGAAGCAATTGAAAATCACAGAGAAAACGTAAGGGCAATGGTAGTCTTGCCCCTACAACCTGTTCTGGGGTTATGGCAGTGCCGATATACTCTTGAAGGCAATTCTGCTGTTAATACCGTCGCAGTTAGCCCGGATGGTAGTTTACTCGCGAGTGGCAACGATGAAAGGAGCATTTCTTTGTGGGATTTAGATACCAGAAAAGCGATCGCAACTTTTACAGGACATTCTTCTGCCGTAAAGTCGGTTGCTTTTAGTCCCGATGGCGCAATTCTCGCAAGCAGTAGTGACGATAAAACCATTAAACTTTGGAACATCAGTAGTCGCCAAGAAATCTGTACATTATCAGGTCATTCCCACGCGGTTAAATCACTTGCCTTTAGTCCCGATGGGACATTCCTCGCTAGTGGCAGTTGGGATAAAACAATTAAACTTTGGGATGTGGAAACAGGCGTACTCAAACGCACACTTACGGGTCATAATTTACAAGTCACTGCCGTCACCTTTAGCGCTTGTGGTAAGGTTCTTGCCAGCGCTAGTTGTGACCGAACAGTTCGGTTATGGGATTTGCCTTCTGGGTTGTCTTCCACCCTCAAAGGTCATTCTCGGTCAGTGGTAGCTGTTGCCTTTAGTCCGGATGGAAATACGCTGGCGAGTGGAAGTGATGATAATACGGTCATCCTCTGGGACTTGAAAACGGGCAAACCCCTGAATACATTTTCTGGTCATTCTTGGTCAGTGGTGGTAGTTGTTTTCACTCCTGATGGCGAGACGCTGCTTAGTGGTAGTTGGGACAAAACGATTAAGCAATGGAGGGGGAGTACCGGTCAAGAAATAGCCAGTCTCACCGGACATTTAGACTCAGTTTCTGCGGTTGCGGTTAGTCCTGATGGACGGATGATTGTGAGTGGTAGTAAGGATCAGACGGTTAAGCTTTGGCATCAACATGAATGACTGGATAAAATAATCCATCGTTGAGTTCAAACGCCCAACCGACTCCCAACGGGTCACGCGCCTGAGACCACTGGGGGAAGTCTTCTTTGAGCTTCTGGCGGCTAATTGAGCCGGGAGTATAAGAGAAACCTGTTTCTGGATTGATTAATCGTTTTGCCAATTCTGACTGGTTTAATGGCTTCCCTGGGCGTTTTCGCGCGTGTTTCAGGGTTGTATTCTGTTGATTGAACAGGGGTAGGGACTGACGCTGTACTTGGAAATATTTGTCGAGGCGCTCTTCCCAGTCTTCAAACCGGGTTTGGACTTCTTGGAGTTCTTCTTTGAGGTGCTGGTCAACGGCTTCGTTAACCACTTTGTCCACGGCTTCGAGACGTTGGTCAATGGTTTCTTCCACAAAGCCTTTGATTGATTCTACTTGCTCTTGGAACTCGCTAACTTGTGTTAGTAGAGTTGTTAGTCGGTCTGGCAGGATTTCTTCGGTTCCCAGTAGCTGCCGAACTAGCCTTTGCGCGGTCAAGCTGGGGTTTTCTTCTGGGTCTGCCTGCTGCATGAGCAAAGCGATCTCTTCATCTTTGAGGCGGAATGAGATTAACTGAGTGCCCATCTGTCTACTTACCGTTAACACCGTCATTAATTAGCATTGTAGGGGTGTAAACTCGCACTCATTCCTGAGAAGGTTTGATTACGGATCTGTTTGAGCGTTAAGCTTCTTTTGAGGAATCGGTCTGGCACTAGCTTGTAAGAGCGACTTAGCCTGTTAGGCTGTGATTCTGGGCGTTGCATAAGTAGTGGGATCAAA
>CADCTM010000854.1 GCA_902805485.1 uncultured Coleofasciculus sp.
TAAAACTGCATTTTTGAAATAATTCAGTTTCGTAAAAACTCAGAGAAGCATGAGAGGAACAAAATCCTAAGGTGAACTCTACAACCTTTTACAATAGGGAGCGTTCCGACTGTGTTGTGGTGCCATGAGTTTCCAAAGCAAACCGGCTTGGGCAGGGGATGATTTTCTCTCTCGTTGTGTCAATCTTTTAATTCAGGCCAAGCCTATCTACGCTGTGATGAAGCAGCAGGCACGCCAGGTGCTGATTAAAACGGCTGAGAAGAATGGCATTCCCTGGCGCAAACACTATGAAGAGTTGGCAGCAGCAGGCATTCAGCAGCAGGCTCCCCAGGTCACGAATGCCGCAGTCCACTATCCTGATTATTATCAAGTGCCCTTCCACGCTTATGAAAAAGGGAACTTGTGCTGGGAGGCAGCCTTTGAGGCAGAATCGGCGACTCAGGCAATGGCACTACGAGTTTGGAAAGTATGAACCTTTAACCTGGCAAGCCGCCCAGGAACGGCTCCGTAGCAGTTTCCATCAAGTGCTTGCCCAACACATCACGCAACCCGTGCAAGAGATTCTCGACATCGGTTGCTCGGTTGGCATCTCGACATTGGCATTGCATCGCTTCTATCAAAGCAAGCCTGATAGTTCGGTTCGCACCGTCGGCTTAGACTTATCGCCCTATATGCTGAGTGTTGCTCAGCATCGAGATGCCAAAGGTGAGATTGCTCAATGGATTCATGCCAATGCCGAAGATACTGGGTTACCGGATTGCTCCTTTGATCTGATCACGCTTCAGTTTGTGATTCATGAGTTACCCCGTCAGGCAACAACCACAATTTTTAGGGAAGCCTTGCGGTTATTACGTCCGTGTGGTCATCTGGCAATCGTAGACAACAATCCCCAATCGTCTGTGATTCAGAATCTGCCGCCTGTGCTGTTCACGTTAATGAAGAGTACGGAACCCTGGTCAGATGATTACTACACGTTCAACGTTGAAGCTGCCATGCAGTCTGTTGGCTTTGAACACATGGTAACAGTTGCCAGTGACCCTCGACAT